>DAIUET010000194.1:0-6253 GCA_036845045.1 Gemmatimonadaceae bacterium
GCCCTCGCGCGAGCTGGCGATCCTCGACGTGATTGCGCTCCCCCCGCACGATCCGCGGCACGCGCTCGATGTGATCGCTCGGCGGCTCACCGCGAAAACGGTTCGCGCCGAACAACGCACACGAGGCTGAAATTGGGGTCAGAGTCGTATTTCGCAGGATCACGTGCAGTATTGCGATGAGGTTCGCTGAAATTCGAGTCTGAGCCCAATTTCCAACCATGACGGATTTTTTTCGCGGCTTCGGGCGCGGTGCGCTCACGTTCCTGCGCCAGCTCAAGCGGAACAACCGGCGGGAGTGGTTCCTGGAGAACCGGGACGCCTACGAGAACGAGGTGCTGCTCCCGCTCAAGTTGCTGGTCGAGGAGCTGGACGTTCGGTTCGGCCATTTCGCCCCCGAGTTCGTCGGTGACCCGAAGCGTTCGATCTTCCGGATCTATCGCGACGTCCGCTTCTCGAAGGACAAGTCTCCGTACAAGACACACGCTGCGAGCTGGTTCAAGCACCGCAACGCCGGTCATGGCGTGGGGAGCGAGACCCATGGCGGTGGCGCGGGGTTCTATTTCCACCTGGAGCCGGGCGGCTCGATGGTTGCCGGTGGGATCTGGATGCCGCCACGGCCGTCGCTGAACCAGTTGCGTGAATCGATCGCCGCGAAGCCGACTGACTTCGCGAAGTCACTGAGCGCGCCCGCGTTCAAGCGCCGCTTCGGCACGTTGAGTGAGGAGGCCATGCTCACGCGCCTCCCGCGCGGCTTTGCCCCGGGTCATCCCGCGGAAGAGTGGCTGCGGTACCAGTCCTTCACCGTGCACGCGATGCTGAGTGATAGCGAGGTGCTGGACCGCCGGATCGTGGATCGCGTCGAGAAGGACTATCGGACGATGCTGCCGTTCGTACGCTGGCTCAATCGCGCACTCGGGTATCAGGCGGCTGAACGTCGTTAGATCAGGCCGGAGGCCAGAGGCGTGAGGGGGCGCAGCAGTTGCCTCTGGCTTTCAACCTCTGGCCTCTGGCCTTCCTCGGACGATCCCCTCGACACGCCGCTCCGGATCGAACGCGTGGGCCGCGTAGGCCTGGATGTCGGACGCGGTGACGGCCGACACGCGCGCCGCGAACTCGTCCAGCTCCTCGAGCCCCGTTCCGAACAGCCACGCATCCAGCAGCTCTCCGAGGACGACCGACCCGCTCTGCAGGGCGATGGCGTGTGAGCCGATGGCATAACGAGTGGCGCGTGTCAGTTCTTCCGGCGTTACCGGCTCCTCGCGCAGCCTCGCGCATTCGGCCAGCAACGCGACCCGGGCCTCATCTTCGCGCGACGGGTCCGTCGCGATGTATGCCGTGAACGTTCCGGCGCTCACCCGCTCCGACGTCCACGCCTGAACCGTGTAAGCCAGGCTCCGCTTCTCCCGGAGCTCCTCGAAGAACCGACCCCCGAGTCCACTGGCGATGCCGGCCAGCACCGACACGGTGAAACGCGCCGGGTCGAGGCGCACCGGCGCCGGAAAGGCGATTGCCATCGCGGTCTGCGCCTTGTCGCGGTTCTCCACCCTCCGCGCGATCGACTCGGGCCAGGACGGGACTGGAGTAGGCGTAACCTGCCTCAGGACGATCTCGCCGAAGGCGTCGGCCAGGGCCTGCGCCATCTCTTGCTCGTCTGCGTCGCCGACCGCCGCCGCCACAGCCGCCGAGGACAGCACCGTCTGCTGGTGCCAGTCGCGTACCGCCTCCCGCGTCACTTCCCGGAGTGACTCCTCGGTACCGAGGAGCGCGCGCGAGTACGGATGACCGGCGAAGGCCGCCTCCATCGCCAGTCGCAGTGGATACCGGACCATGTCATCGCGGAGCTGCGCCAGCTGCGCGAGCGCAATGGATCGTTCGGTCTCGATCGCCGATTCGGTGAACCGCGGATGCTGCACGACGTCCTGGAGCAGGTTGATCGCGTCGCGGAACCGGGGAGCCGGTACGGACAATGTCCATCCAGCGCCATCCGGGGACATGCTGGTGCCGATGGTACCGCCGAGCATCTCGGACTCGCCGGCGATGGCATCCGCGTCACGGTGACGCGTTCCCTTGACGGTCGCGCGCATCATCAGCGTTCCGATGCCGGCGAGTGACGCCGGTTCGGCGGCCGTTCCGCCGGGCCCGTACAGCCCGAGATGAACGATTGGAGCCCCGGGGCGCCGCCTGACGAGTATCGGCAGGCCTGACACGGCCCGGAACACGCGTATCGGGCCAAGGCTCCGTTCCAGGACCACCTTTGGTTCGCGCGTCGGCGATGCCTGACGCTCAGGCGCCGTGGTGGGCGGAACGCGATAGACCGCGTTCGCCGGTTCATCGAGGCGTGCTCGAACGTCCGGCGCCGGCAGCTCGAACACCTCATGTGCGCGGGGCCGATAGACCAGGAGCGACGCCTGCCCGGCGTCGAGGTAGCGCACGATGGCGTGATGGATGGCCGAGGCATCGAGGGACATTACGGCGCCGAAATACTCCTGCGACTTCTCCCAGCCACCCAGCGCCTCCCACTCTGCCAGGAACTCCGCCTGTCCTTCCATCGTTTCCTGGCGCCGGAGCCAGCGCGCCTCGAACAGGCGCTGGACGCGCTCGACCTCGAAGCCTGACGGAGGTGCATCCCGCAGCGCCATCACGTTCGCCCAGATCGCGCGCGCCGCCTCGCCGGCCCGCCCGGGATTTCCCTCGGCGCGGATGATGAACACGCCCGTCTCGCGCGGCGTGTAGTTCATCGCCATCACTTGTGACGCAAGCTCCTTCTCGCGCACGCCACGGTACAGGCGCGAGCCACGACCATCGGCGAGGATGGCGCCGGCCAGGTCGAGGGCTGGCGTGTCCGGGTGTTCCGGGCCGGGTGTGCGCCAGGCCAGTGCCACCTGCGCCTGCGCGATGTCACCGGCCAGCTCCCGGAACCGGAATCCCGGGGCGGCTGTCTCGGTGGGACCTTCGCTGCGCCGTACCGGCTCGTCAGGCAGGGACCCGTACAGTCGGGTGACGTGCGCGATGGCGTCCTCGGTCGCGACGTCGCCCACCACGACGAGGATCGTGTTCCGCGGCCGGTAGTAGTTCCGGTAGAAGCCCAGCATTCGATCGCGCGTGAGCGACCGCAGTCCCTGCTCCTCGCCGATCCGCCAGCGCCGGAACCGGTGCCGGTCGTAGAGCAGCGCGTACAGTGATTCCATGGCCACCGCCGGCGGCGAATCGAGCTTTCGCTTGGCCTCCTGGATGATCACCTCCAGCTCCCGCGCGAGCTCACCGGCGTCGATCAGCGAGTTGGCATAGGCATCCGCCTGGATTTCGAGCCCGCGCCCGAATCCGGAACTGGGAAGGACCGTGTCGTAACTGGTGTGGTCGTAGATGGTGTGGGCGTTGAGGTACCCCCCGGAGGCCTTGGTCTCGCGGGCGATCTCGCCGACGCCGCGCGTCGGCGTGCCCTTGAAGTACATGTGCTCGAGCACGTGCGAGATCCCGACGTCCTCGTCCGGCTCGTCGAAATACCCGGCGTTCACCCACGTCACGATCGCGGCGACCGGCGCGCCGTGGTCCTCCCGGATGAGGACCGTGAGACCGTTAGGCAGGACCGTGCGGGTGACCGGGACCGGGCGCGGCCGTGGGGGCAATGGGGGCAATGGGGTCAGACTCCATTGATCGATGAGGAAAAAAAGGGAGGCAGGAGCAATGGAGTCTGACCCCATTGCCTCCGGTCTGGGTGCCTGATGCCCGATTTACTTCAGGATACGCAGCAGGCCAGCGTCGGCAGCTCCGCGAATGAAGCTCTCGGCGTCCCCGGTGGGAATCACCACACCGGTGAGGGAGAATCCGCGCCGCGCTTCGTTCATCATGAACTCCTGTATCGGCCGCCCCGACCATGCCCCGATCGAATCGCGCATCTTCGCGACGATCTCTTCCCACGTCCCGTCGAACGGGCGGCCGTCCTTGAGGATCCGGTGGTTGACGCCATCGTGCCTCGCGTCCGCCAGCCCGGCGAGCATCTGGCCGAAGAGTTCCAGCTGGTTGCGCGCGTCCACCTGCGCGTTCTCGAGCGCCCGTTGCTCGATCTCGGCCAGCAGGTCGTCGATCGCGTTCGGCTCTCCGGCCAGCTCGGAGAGCCGGCTTTCCCAGCGGCGGACGTCGGGATCGTCGTCACTCAGGCGATGGATGGTCTTCTTCAACTCCATCAGTCGCCAGATGCCGAGTTCCTCCCAGTGATCCTCGGGCGCCGTCCGGTCCAGGTGGAAGAGCGCCGCCTCGAGCTCACCGCGGTCGTACAGGATGTTGCCGAGGTAGATGCGAGCTTCGGCGTTGTCGCCGTCGAGCGTGAGAGCCCGGCGGAGCGTGGCAATCGCGCCCTCGTCCTCCCCGAGCCGGTGCTGCGCAAACCCGACCAGCGCAACGGCTTCGGCCGATTCCGGCGCCTGACGAGCGGCGATCTCGAAGAACTCGCGGGCTTCGCTGACCAGGCCATCGCGGAAGAGCGCCCGCCCGATCTGCAGCATCAGCTCGAGATCGTCCTCGTAACCCAGGTCGAGCACCCGGTGGAAGGCACGGAGCCCGTCGGACGTCTGGCCAAACCGAAGCAGCGTCTCGCCATAACCGGCCAGCGCGTCCTCGTGATCACCATCGAGGACCAGTGCCTCCTCGAAGCTCCGGCGCGCCCACGCGAATTCCTCTCGCGCCAGCCGCGCGTAACCCACGCCGATGTGGAGTTCTACGGCATGGGGGTACAGCGTGAGTCCCTCGCGCAGCACAGCCAGCGCTTCATCGTACCTGGCATCGTTGTACAACGTGTGCGCGCGTTCATCGTACTCCTCGGAACTCATGAACGGTGCGGACATCTACCTGGTCACCTCGTGTTCGAGACGACGTGCGACGGACATACTACAACTGAAACGCAGCCGAGTTCAACGGTTGTGTTTTTCCAACTCGCCTGACGCAGCGTCAGTATAGTGACAACGCGCGATGGCGCTTTGCGTAACGCGAACAGCCGCGGTGCGTCCCATCCCGCGTGCGGCGCGTCACCGGCTGCGCCACTGCCTTACGAGTCATCCCGCGCCAGTTCCACGGCCAGTTCCGCCGCGAGGCGCGCGTTCGCCTCCAGCAGCGCAAGGTTGACGCGAATCGTGCCGCCGCCGGTGACTCGGGCTAATTCCGAGAGCAGCCAGGGTGTGGTGCCGGCACCACGGACGCGCGCATCGCTCGCCGCTGCCAATGCCTGTTCGATCGCGCGCTCCACAACCTGCCGGTCCAGCGCTTCGCTGGCGGGGGGCGGCTGGACGACGACCACCGCGCCGGGGTGGTTCAACGCGCGCTGGGCGCGGTACGCCGCCACGATGCCGGCGGCCGTGTCCTGCCGCGCCGGAACCGGGATGCCGGTGCTCGCATAGTGGAACCCGGGGAACTCGCTCGTGCGATAGCCGATGACGGTGATGCCAAGCGTCTCCAGGCGTTCGACCGTCGCCGGGAGATCGAGAACCGACTTGGCGCCGGCGCAGACCACGATCATCGGTGTGCGCGCCAGTTCCGTGAGGTCGGCGGATTCGTCGAACGCCGGTGACCGATGCACACCGCCGATGCCGCCCGTCGCGAACACCGGGATTCCCGCCCCCCAGCACACGAGCAGTGACGCCGCCACGGTCGTCGCCGCGTCACGCCGCTCCGCAACGGCCACCGCCACGTCGCGCGCGGAAACCTTCCCGATACCGCCGGCACTCAGGAACCGCGCCAACTCGTCAGGCTCGAGGCCCACGACGACCTGCCCGCGCACGACGGCGGTGATCGCGGGCACGGCACCCTGCCCCCGGATTGCCGCCTGCATCCGTTCTGCCGCGGCGGCGTTGTGCGGCGCGGGGAGTCCCTGCGCCAGCACCGAGCTTTCCAGGCCGACGACTGGCTGGCCCGCCTTGAGCGCGTGTTCGACGTCCGGAGCCAGCCTGGCAGTCGCGCCGGCAGGCGGGCGCGTGCTAGCTGGCCTCGTCGATGAACTGCTCAGCGAGCAGCGTATCCACCTTCTCGCGTTCACCCGAGGTGTGATCCCAGATGGCGAGGATCTTGATCCGTTCACCGGCCCAGGCATCGAACGACTTCGTTCCACCCTTCGGAATCTTGATCTCGTGACCATCCTCGAATCGCAGCACGACCTCGGGATACTTCTCGTTCTGGTATTGCTTGCGGAGCTTTTTGGGGGGCGTGGGCATGAAACCGTAGGGGAGATGGAAGATGGGAGACTTGAGGCAACTACTACGGTAAC
>DAIUET010000195.1:0-6224 GCA_036845045.1 Gemmatimonadaceae bacterium
ACCGCTCCCAATTCACGAGCCGACCGCTGCAACGTCACGGTCTCTGGCACCTGGTTGCCAAGATTGGCCTCGGCCAGACGCATCGAGTGATCCACGACCACGCCGAACTCCGTCAGCGATCCCCGTTGGAGCGCATCCGAGGCCGCCGGGATGATCTCGCAGGTCTCGGCCACGAACTGTTCGAGCCGGCCCTTCAGGTACGTCGCGGTAAACCCGCCCCCGCGCGATTTCGCCGCCAGCTCGCGGATGCGATCGACGGCCCCGTGCACGCCCATGATCGCCGACCCGAGCATGGGGTCCGAACGACCGGTGTCACGGTTCCACAGCTCGACCAGCCGGCGGGCAGCCAGCGACACGCGATTGTACTTCGCTCTCGCGGCGCCGGACTTCGGGGCGTGCACACCCGACGAGCCTAACGCAAACACGAAGCCGGAGGGGATCCGGAGCAGTGCCTCGCGCTTCACTGGATCCCAGGCGTACCGGACGAGCTGCGCCGGCTCGCTGCACAGGATGGCGGTCTGGTCCTGGTTCCCGCCGAACGTCCCGACGCCCACGTCACCCAGCAACTCCCGGAACGGTCGCCCATTCTCGACCGCGCCAAGGTACGCAGCCAGCTCCTCGCCCGACGAAATCAGATCACGGAAGATCGTGTTGCTGCGGAGGTCGTTCGTCTTCGAGAGCGCGATGAACGTGGCGACAACCAGCGCGCTCGAACTGCTCATCCCCGCGTCGGCGGGAAGGTCCGAGGCGAAGGCGATATCCGCGCCCCGTTGGACGCGCTCGAAGTTGGTGGACAGCCTGCTGACCACCGTCGCGACGTACTGCGTCCATGACGCACGTTCACCGGCAACCGGCGCCGTCAGGCTCGTGTCGAAGACCGCGTTCTTGTCGAGCGAACAGACACGCACGGTCGAGTCACGGCGCGGTGCAACCTGTACGCAGAAGCCGCGCTCCAGCGCGCACACCAGGCTCCGGCCGCCCGCATAGTCGGTGTGCTTGCCAAGGACTTCGATGCGCCCGGGGACCCAGAGCGACCAGCGATGCCCGTCCGCGCCCATCGAGTCCAGCGCCTGGTCAGCGGCTTCGTACAGCCCCGTCTTCGCGGCGGCTTCCTGCTCCGAAACGCCCAGCTCAATGAGCCGCTTCATCCGGTGGTGACTCGTGATTCGTGACTCGTGACTCGGCACCGCGGACTGCGGAGCGACTCCTCTGACCTCTGACCTCGACCTCAGAGAACAGGCCTCACACTCCTCAGCGCCATCGCTACCGACGCCACATCAGCCCGCGTGCCGAGATCCAGAACGGGCGCAGTGAAAGGGATGACGCGGATCGGCTCACGGTTCTCCGTCAGGAGAATCCGCACCGCGTCGGGCAGTTCGAGCTCGCCACGCGCCGATGGCTTCACCCGCCGGCAGGCTTCGAATATCGCCGGCGTGAAGGCCCACACGTTCATGCTCACCAGCGCATGCTCCCCCATCGCCGCGAACGTGACGTCGTCGGGCTTCTCGATGATCTCCTCGAGGTACCCCTCCGCCGACACGCGCAGCAGCGCAAACTTGCGGATCCGCTCGGCGTCGATATTGCCCTGCCTCACGAGTGCGTCGCGATCGAATCCCGGCAGTGCGCATCCTTCGGCCGCCTTCAGGGCGCGATACGCCTCGACCGGGTAGTAGTTGTCGGCGTTGAGCACCAGGAACCGATCCGACCCGACAAACGACTCGGCGGCGAGGACCGCGTCGGCGGTTCCGCGAGCCTCCGGTTGCACGGCAAACGAAATGCGCACGCGCCGGAGCGTCATCTCATGATGAAAGTGGCGCTGCAGCTCCCTGGACTCGGGCGCCACCACCAGGCAGGACTCGGTGATCCCGCCGTCGGCCAGGGCGCTCAGCACGTAATGCAGGAACGGCCGGCCGCGATCGAGCGGCATCATCGCCTTGATCCCTTCGTCGGCGGCGGCAGCCTGGTCGGCGCTCAGCGCGGCCGCGCTATCCACGCGTCGCATGCGCGTGCCCAGCCCACGGGCGAGAATGACGGCTTTCATGGTGACTCGTGACTCGTGACTGGTGACCCGGCGATGCCGCTCAATTCCCCGTCTCCCGCCTCTTCCCGCTGGTCTCGCCTGCTCCCCACATCATTGGCAGCAGTCGCCAGAGTCCGGCTGCGCTCACGATGAACACGACAGTGAAAACCAGCGCCTGCCCTGTCCTTCCGTATATGTAACTCCCCGTCCCGAACAGCGCCGAATAGACAAAAAGGCAGCCGAGTACCCAGCCTAACAACGAGTTTGCCATCGAGTCCGGTGAAGGCGGCAGGTTCGACTCCCCGCGAATCTGATTCCAGCCCGGCCCGGCGGGGCGCACCAGGCGGTAGAACTCCACCAGGCGCGCCCGGTCCGTCGGTTGCGTCATCAGCGTCACCGAAATCCACACGATGGTCGTGATCGCCACGGTCCAGATCAGCGAGACGTGTGATGCCATCTCGAGTCCGTTCTTCCGCGCGATGAACAGGCCTAACGATACGACGAACGACGCTGCCATCGCGGCCACCTCGCTCCACGCGTTGACCCGCCACCAGAACCAGCGCAGCAGGTACAACAGGCCGGTGCCTGCCCCGATCGAAAGCAGCAGTTCGAAACTCTCCCGCGCCGTGTCGAGCACGTACGTGAGCGAGGCGGCGATCACCATCAGCATCGCCGTCACGAGTCGCCCCATGAGGACGTACTGCCGCTCCTCCAACCCCGGCGCGAGGAACCGGCGGTACAGGTCGTTCACCAGGTATGAGGTGCCCCAGTTGAGGTGCGTCGCGATCGTCGACACATAGGCTGCCAGCAGGCCCGCAACCATTATGCCCAGCCACCCCACCGGCAGGAACCGCAGCATCGCCGGGTACGCCAGGTCGTGACCGATCAGGGACTGGTCCACGTTCGGGAACGTCCGTGAGATATCCGCGAGCTGCGGGTAGACGAGGATCGACGCCAGCGCCACGATGATCCACGGCCACGGGCGCAGCGCGTAGTGCGCGAAGTTGAAGAAGAGTGTGCCCTTGAGTGCGTCGTTTTCGCTGCGTGCCGCGAGCATGCGCTGCGCGATGTAGCTCCCGCCCCCCGGCTCGGCCCCAGGATACCAGACCGACCACCATTGAATCGTCAGGGGGATGATCAGCACGGTCAGCGTCAGCCCCCAGTTGCCGAAGTCCGGCAGCAATGCCAGCGTCGACGGGTCGATGCGATCGATGAGATTCGCCAGTCCGCCGACCTCGGGCTGCTGGAGCGCGAAGTACGCCGCCGCGAAGGAGCCCGTCATGGCGATGCCGAACTGGATGAAATCCGTCACCAGCACGCCCCACAGGCCCGACGTTGCCGCGAACGCCACGTTCAGCACCGCGCAGATGACCAGCGTCTGCGTCATTGGCCAGCCCAGCACCACGCTGGCGATCTTCACCGCCGCGAGGTTCACCGACGCCATGATGAAGCAGTTGAACACCAGGCCGAGGTAGACGGCGCGGAAGCCGCGCACGAAGGTCGCGGCCTTGCCGGAGTAACGGATTTCGTAGAACTCGAGGTCCGTCAGAACGCCGGAGCGGCGCCACAACCGGGCGTAAAAAAAGACGGTCATCATCCCCGTCAGCAGGAAGGCCCACCAGACCCAGTTGTTTGCCACGCCTCCTTCCCGCACCAGGTTGGTGACCAGGTTCGGCGTGTCGGTGGAAAACGTCGTCGCCACCATCGACACCCCCACCAGCCACCACGGTGCCGACCGCCCGGAGGTAAAGAACTCTGCGGTACTGGACCCACCTCGCCGGGCGAGCACGACCGCCGGGATGAACGAGATGACGGTCAGTCCCGCGACGATCAGCCAGTCCAGTGTGGTGAGTTGCATGTGCTCTGGATCAGGAGGAAGCGCCGAGCGCTATGCGCTGAGCGCCGAGGAAAACCGCAACCTGCTGTCGGACCAAGTGTTGAGCAACGCGCAAACATAGGCGGATCGGCTCCGCGCGCCACGGCAATATGGTCACCAGGGTTCGGCATCCCGGACGCCCAGGGGCACTCCCGGCGCCCGCCCCCCGACAGTCCACGCCGATCCCGGAACCTCCACCGGCACGGTAACTTAGAGGTTCCCTCCTGACCAACGAATCGATCGCCGTACCCGTAGTCTCTTCAATGATTTCACGTCGGATCCTTGCCGCTGCGCTCTTCCTGTTCCCCCTCACCGGGGCGGCGCAGCGCGCTGATACCGTCCAACTCTCTGTCACCGATGCGGTGACCCGGGTCCTTCGCGAGAGCGATGAGGTCCGCATCGGTCAGGCGCAGATCGAAGTCACGGCTGCACAGGTCACGCAGGCTCGCGCCGCCGGACTCCCCGCGCTCAACCTCCGCGGCAGCTACACGCAGCAGACCAGGAACGCGCGCGCGACCATCGTGAGCGGCAGCATCTTCGGACAGAACTACACCTACACGACCACGCTGGCGCTCTCACAGCCGATCTTTCAGGGTGGCCGCATCTTCGCCGGCATGCGGGCCGCGAACGAGGCGCGGGAGGCAACACGGCAGAATCTCGCCGAAACCCGTGCCCGCCTTACGCTCGACTCACACACGGCGTACCTCGGCGCCATCCTTGCGCGCGACCTGGTGCGGATCCAGGAAGGGAACGCCGCGCTGGCCGATGCGCGCCTGACGCAGGTGCAGCAACTGGAACGCGCCGGCCGCGCCTCGCGTTATGACCTGCTCAAGGCACGCGTCGACCGGGCCAACTTCGAACCCGTACTCCTGCAGGCCCGGAGCAATGTCGTCCTGGCCGACATCGAGCTCAAACAGTTGTTGAACTATCCGAGTGATGCAGTGCTGATCCTGACGAACGAGCTCGATACAGCGGCGCTGCGCTCGACCGTTGCCGCCATCAAGAGCTCGGTCGAGAACGGATTCGTCAGTCGTGCATCCGTCAGGGCCGCCGAGGCGACGGTCGACGCAAGGCGGGAAGGCATCCGGATCGCGCGCGCGGATTTCATGCCGACGTTCACCGCGTTCTTCAACAACGGGTACACGGCGCTGCCGGCGACCTCGGGGTTCCCGACGGTCTGGGGCAACACCTCGGCCGCGAATTGCCCGCCGGGGTCGGCTGACGGGCGTGTCTGCCAGAACAACGGCTGGTATCCCGACCGTTCCTTCGGCGTGCAGATGGCGTGGCCGATCTTCGACGGATTGCGCACGAAGGGAAGTGTCGACCTCGCCGGCGCGCAGGAGCGCGTGGCGCGGGCGCAGCTCGACCTGGCCCGCGAACAGGTAGCGGTCGAGGTGGCGCGGGCACGAGCCGAGTTCGAGCGCGCCGAGGCGACGTACAACGCGCAGCAGCAGAACACGGACGAGGCGGAGGAGGCGTACAGCATTGCCGCCCTCCGATTTGAGCGAGGCCTGGGCACTCAGCTCGAAGTGAACGACGCCCAGTTTGCCCTGCTCACGGCGCGCGTTAACGCGGCGCGAGCGACCATCGACTATTACCTGGCGGCCGCTGAACTCGCGCGCTCGCATGGCCGGGAGATACCACCCCCGCCGGTGCGCACCGCCTCTCGCTGAGAAATCACTACGTGGCACGACTGTTAAAGAGACTGGCGCTGGCCGGAGTCATTGGAGTCGCCGCGGGATGCGGCGGATCCGGCGACGAGGCGTCGGCCATGGTCAAGGGTGCGAAGGGCGACAGTGCGATGCCGACCCGCGAGGGCGGCGCCGGCGGCGGCGCGGGGATGACGGGCGGCATGGCGCGCGGACGTGGAATGACGTCGCTCGTGTTAGGCGCCAACGACGTACATGACGTGACGCTGGGGTCGATCGAGCTGGCCATGGCCATTCAGGGAGACCTGCGACCCGTCGAGGAAGTGCCGGTGCGTGCCCGCATCGAAGGCAATCTCGAGGCGGTCCACGTGCGCGAGGGCGATCGGGTCGGGCGCGGCCAGGTGATGGCCCGTTTCGAGGCCAGCACGGAGACCGGCGCCCAGAAGTCGGCGGAAGCGGACGTCGAGTCCGCGAAGGCCGATTCGGTCAATGCCCAGTGGAACGCCGACCAGTCGGGGGAACTCTTCAGGGCCGGCGCGATTCCGGAGCGTGACCTTCGCAGCGCACAGCAGGCGCTGGTGGCCGCAACTGCGCGGGTGGCGGCGGCGCGGTCGCGCCTGCAGGCGGCGTCGCGCGATGTCCAGGACACGCGCGTGCTGGCGCCCACGACGGGGGTGGT
>DAIUET010000196.1:0-6180 GCA_036845045.1 Gemmatimonadaceae bacterium
GGATGCACCACGCATTCATCACCAGGGGCTGCCCGATACGACGCGCATCGAGGCGAATGGCGTCTCGCCGGAAGTCCTCGCCGCCCTGCGGGCAATGGGGCATCGCGCCGCGATGAGCCGGAGTTCCGGCCAGGGTGACGCGCACTCTATCTACTACGATGCCGCGAAGAAGACGGCGTGGGGCGCAAACGACCTGCGCAGCGCGGACTCCAAGGCGTCGAAACCCGGGAAGTAAGAAGCAGGAAGCAGGGGAGGTGGGAGGGCCGGCGCGAAAGCGACGGCCCTCAGTCACTCACTGGATCACGCTGCTCAGGATCCCATGATGACTCGAAGGTCACGACGCGTAGCGGCGTGGATTTCGCTGGGCTTGCTGGTCACCCTCGCGGCAGCCACGGCTTGGTTGTTACGGGATCCCATGCCGCATTTCATGGACCGGCGGTCGCAGCTTGCGACCGTCTCCGAGATGCCGCCGGTGGTGGAAGACGGTTACGAGCTGACGGGCGTCAGGGTCACTGCAACCAGCGGCCTTTCGGTGGAACTGATGGTGCGCCGCGCGATGGCCGACAGCGCGGCAGGACGCCTCCCGCTCGCCGTCATACTCGGCGGTCATTACACCGGTCGTCAGGCAGCCCGCATGCTCGGCGAGACGCCCGGGGTCCTGGTGGCGGCGCTGTCATATCCGTACGAGGGGAACCCGCGCCCGGACGCGCTCACGTTCCTGCGCGACATCCCGCGCATTCGGAAGGCGTTTCTGGACACGCCGCCGGCGGTGATGCTTGCGCTCGATTACCTGCTCGAGCGCCCGGACGTGGATACGACGAGAGCAGAGGCGATCGGCGTGAGCCTCGGAGCCCCCTTTATCTGTGTCGCCGGCGCTCTCGACCAGCGCATAACGCGAGTCTGGGCACTGCACGGTTCCGGTGGTTCGTACACGCCACTCAGGGCGAACATGCGGCGGGCCATTCCGTTCGCACCGCTGCGGGGCGTGGCCGCCGGAGTGGCCAACGTGATCATCAATGGTCCGCGGCTCGATCCGGTGCGGTGGGTGTCGCAGATCTCCCCGCGACCGTTCATCATGGTGAACGCGAGCGGCGACGAACGGCTCCCCAGGCCGGCGATCGACGCCCTCTTCAACGCCGCGCGAGAGCCGAAGGAACAGGTGTGGATGCCCGGCCTTCACGTGCACGCCGATCGCGAGACCATCGAGAAGCTGGTCTCCATCGTCATGAGCCGCGTTCGTTCCGGTCCGTGATACTGAACGCACGGCCACCTGCTTCCTTTTGGTTCTTCTCCCGTTGCCGAGGACTCGGAGAAAAGCCTTTCACCACAGGGGACACGAAGGACACGGAGAAGATCCTGAACGGGCATTCATTCTTCACCGATCCCGAAAGCCGAAAATCCCAATTCAGGACAGATGACTGGTCCCTCCGCCGGTCCTCCGTGACGTTCGTGTCCTCCGTGGTGAGGGCTGTTGCAGTATCTGCGTTGGATCCGACTGTCAGAATTCACCCTCAATCGGGAGAAGAGCCTTTCTCTTCCGAGGGCAGGAATCACCCACACGATTCCCCGAAGACCATCTATTTCTTCCAAATGCGGTAGCCGGCCGCCTGCACCGGCCGATCGGCGGGCAGTTCACGCAACGGCGCGCACTCCCGCCACGACTCGCGCATCAGGGCGGGCAGTCCCTGGTAGAGTCGAGTGCCCTCGGTCTTCCAGGCCAGCATCTCGTCGCTCACGTCGCGAACGATGCGCGCGGGGGTGCCCACGGCGACCTTCCGTTCGGGAATCACCATCTCCGGTGGCACGAAGGTCAATGCACCCACGATCGAGCCGGCGCCGACCACCGCGTGATCCATCACGACGGCGTTCACGCCGATGAGCGCATTCCGCGCGATGCGTGCGCCATGAATGACGGCTCCATGGCCGATGTGCGCCGATTCCTCCAGCGCCACGGTCACGCCGGGGAAGGCGTGAATGGTACAGTTCTCCTGGACGTTGCACCCATCGGCGATGTCGATCCCGCCCCAGTCCCCGCGCAGCGCCGCTCCTGGTCCGATGTACACGTCGCGACCGACGATCACGTTTCCCGTGATTGCCGCCTGGGGGTGAATGAACGCCGATTCATGAATGACGGGCGTGAAGCCGCCGAAGGAATAGACCATCTGTCAGTGACTCGTGACTAGTGAATCGTGAATCGGATGGAGCGTCAGGGGATTCTCCGTCAAGCGCGCTCGATGATCATGGCCGTTCCCTGACCGACGCCGATGCACATCGTGCATAAGGCGCGCGGCGTGCCGGTGGCCTCGAGCTCACGGGCCGCGGTCAGGATCAGGCGTGCGCCGGACATGCCTAACGGGTGGCCCAGCGCGATCGCGCCGCCATTGCGGTTGACGCGCGGGTCATCGTCGGCGACCCCAAGCTCGCGCAGGCAGGCCAGCGACTGCGAGGCAAAGGCTTCATTCAGCTCGATCACGTCGACCTGTTCGAGGGTGAGGCCGGCCTGCTGGAGCACCTTCCGCGTTGCCGGCACCGGTCCCATCCCCATCAGCCGGGGCTCGACGCCCACCGCTGTTGTCGCAACCACGCGCGCCAGGGGGGTGAGCTGGAGCTCCTTGACCGCCTGCTCCGATGCCACCAGCAGCACACAGGCGCCGTCATTGATGCCTGACGAGTTCCCGGCGGTGACAGTTCCCCGGCCGCCGGACCGGAACGCCGGGCGCAGACGTCCAAGCACCTCGGGCGTGGTATCGGGCCTGATGAACTCGTCCTCGCCGAACTCCATTTCGCTTCCCCTCCGAGCGCCCGGCACCATGACGGTGGTGATTTCGCCGGCCAGACGCCCCCGTTCCCGTGCTGCGGCCGCCTTGCGTTGCGAGGAGAACGCAAACCGATCCTGGTCTTCGCGCGACACCGAGTACTCCTCGGCGACGTTTTCGGCGGTTTCACCCATCGCATCGGTTCCGTACAACTCCTTCATCTTCGGGTTCACGAAGCGCCATCCGATAGAAGTGTCGAAGAGCTGGGCATCGCGCGCCCACGGCATGCCGCCTTTCGACATCGCGTAAGGGGCACGCGTCATGCTCTCCACGCCGCCGGCGAGATAGAGGTTACCATCGCCGGCGCGGATCGCCGACGCCGCCATCGTGACCGCGCTCATTCCCGAGGCGCAGAGCCGGTTCACCGTCACACCCGGCACGGAGATCGGCAATCCGGCCAGCAGCAGCGCCATGCGGGCCACGTTGCGATTGTCCTCGCCGGCCTGGTTGGCACAGCCCAGTATCACGTCGTCGATACGCGATGGGTCGAGTGACGGGTGACGACTCAGCAGTCGCGTCATGACCAGGGCGGCCATGTCATCGGGTCGCACGTGCGCCAGGCTCCCCCCGAACGATCCGATGGGCGTGCGCAGGCCGTCGATAATGAAGGCTTCGGGCATCCTGTTCGAAGGCAGAGTCTATTCCCTATTCCCTGTTCCCAATTCCCTATTCGTGGTTCCTGCTCGTCTTGAACGCCGTGCCCCGAAACAGCGCGACAACTTCACCTCGCTGATTCCGCACTTCGGCGCTGTAGTAGCTCAAGCGACCCGACGCCGCATCCTCGCGGGCCACGGCGGTCAGCACATCGCCGACATGCACCGGGGCCGGGTAGGTGACACTGTTTTCGATGCTCACCGTGACCGTGCCGTGTGTGTTGCAGGCGAAGGCGAACGCGGAGTCGGCCAGCGAGAAGGTAACGCCGCCGTGCGTGACACCGAAGCCGTTGACCATGTCGTCGCGGACTGTCAGGCGGCACGTGCTCCGGCGTGGCGCGATCTCCAGGACTTCGATGCCCAGCCACTGGCTGAACGCGTCACGAGACATCATCGCCTGTACCACGCGTTCCGCCAGGCGTTGCTCGTCCATCCCGGCGGTCACTGGAAGAACCTCCGCCCTTCCCGCGCCATCCGTCGCAGGAGCGGACTGGGGCGGTACCGGTCGTCCCCCGATTCCTCGCGCAGGCGCTCGATTTCGCCTAACGCTCGGTCCAGGCCGATCTCGTTGCCCCAGGCCAGCGGGCCGCGGGGATAGTTGACGCCCTTCGTCATGGCCAGGTCGACATCCGCCGGCGCGGCAATCCGCCAGTGCACCACGTCGACCGCCTCGTTCACCAGCATCGCCAGCACCCGCAAGACGATGGCCTCGCCGAGTTCGCGGTCTTCGGTGGCGGCACGCGGCGCGGCGTTGGGGTGGTAGTCGTAGAAACCGCGTCCCGTCTTGCGACCCAGCCATCCGGCATCGACCAGCCGGCGCTGTGTGATCGATGGTCGATACCGTGCGTCGAAGTATGTCGACCGCCAGACCGACTCCGTGACCGCGTAGTTCACGTCATTCCCGATGAAGTCCATCAGCAGGAAGGGGCCCATGCGGAAGCCGGCCAGCTCGCGGAGCGCCCAGTCGATCGTGGGCGCATCGGCAAAGCCTTCCTCGAGCATGCGCAACGACTCCCCGTAGAAGGGGCGCGCGACGCGGTTGACGATGAAGCCTGGCGAATCGGCGGCGAGCACCGTGACCTTGCCCCAGCTGTCGGCAAGGGAGCGGGTGGCACTCGCCGTGTCCGGTGAGGTCTGCGCTCCCGGGATGATTTCCACGAGCGGCATGACGGGCGCCGGGTTGAAGAAGTGCATTCCAATCACGCGCGACGCTACGCGACACGAGGCGGCGATCGACGTAACGGAGAGCGATGAGGTGTTGGTCGCCAGCAGGCAATCCTCCGCCACCACCCCTTCGAGCGAACGGAAGACCGATCGCTTGGATTCCAGGTCCTCGACGATCGCTTCCACGACCAGACCGCACTTCGAGAACTCCCTCCATTCCCCGGGGAGCTGGGCCGTCCCGAGTCTCGCCAGCGCCGACCCGGCGTCACTGCTCGTCAGGCGGCCCTTTTCGACCTCGCGGCCGAAGGCGTCCCGTATGGCGTCACGGGCACCGGCCACGACGCGCTCCTCGACATCGGCCAGGATGACCGGGTGCCCGCTCTTCAGGGCGAGTTGCGCAATACCGGTCCCCATCGCACCCGCGCCGACCACCCCAACCGTGATCATCGTCCGCGGAACACCGGTGGACGCTTGGCCTTGAATGCCGCGACTCCTTCCGCGAAATCGCTGGTGCGACCTGCTTCGGCCTGGAGATCGGCCTCCAGGTCGAGCTGGGCGTCGAGGTCGTTCATCAACGACTCGTTGAACGCCTGCTTGGTGAGACCGAACCCCCTCGTCGGTTGCGTCGCGAGAGACGTTGCGACTTCCATCGCCCGCGGCATCAGTGCGGCCGGCTCACAGGTCTCCCAGATCAACCCCCAATCGCGCGCCTGAGCCGCCCCGACCTTGCCGCCTAACAAGGCCAGGCCGGATGCCCGCGCCAGCCCGACCAGGCGCGGCAGGAAGAACGTCCCGCCGCTGTCGGGGATCAGGCCGATGCGGCTGAACGACTGGATGAAGGAGGCGTCGGTGGAGGCGAACACCAGGTCGCAGGCGAACGCGAGGTTCGCGCCGGCACCGGCGGCGACGCCGTTCACGGCGCAGACCACTGGTTTCTCCAGCCGGCGGATCGCACGAATGACGGGGTTGTACTGTGCCCGAACCGTTTCGCCGAGGTCCGAAGGTGCCGGTCCATCAATCGAAACCGCGGCGAGGTCCTGTCCGGCACAGAAGCCGCGCCCTTCGCCCGTCAGCAGCACCGCGCGGATGTGATCATCCGCGGCCGCCACCGAGAGTGCGTCCTGCAGCTCCCGCGCCATCGGCAGGTGGAAGCTGTTGAGGACCTCCGGACGGCTCAGGGTGATGACCTGGACGCCGTCCTTCACCTCGACCCTGATGTAGTGGTACTCCATCGGCTTCGGTTAGTGTGCGCGAAACTTAGCGGGGCGACGAAGCGATCGCTCCGTCCCGGCGGTCACTTCGGCACGACCCGGACCGACTCCATGACATCACCCTCGAGGATGCGGTCGACGACGTCCATGCCCTCGACGATCTCGGCGAACACGGTGTACTCGTGATCCAGCCGGTAGTTGTCCACGAGGTTGATGAACCACTGGGCGTCGCCGGTGTCGCGCCCGCGCGTGGAGATGCCCATCGTTCCGCGATTGTGGTGGGCGAGACTCAGTTCGTCGCGCAGGAATGGGCCGTCGCCGACATACTCGTTCATG
>DAIUET010000197.1:0-6165 GCA_036845045.1 Gemmatimonadaceae bacterium
CGATGACCTGCGGCAGTCCGCTCAGTTGCGGCAGCCGCTGAAAGCCGCCCTGCCGGCCACGGCCCGCCCCCCTCCGGCGCGCGCCATCCATTGCCCCCACCGGCGGGGTGGCGTCGAGCATCGTCGTATCGGACGACGCGCGCTCCATCAGTGGATTGCTCCCGCTCAACAGGATCTCCCGCGTTTCCGGTGACGCGCGATCCGCCAGGAAATCCCGGACGACCACGTCGACCTGCTGCGCGCGCGGCGCCCGGGAGAGTTCGGCGAAGGGGGGCCAGCCGTGGAGCGTCGCGCCGGGAACCCGCCCGCTGGCCAGGAGCATCCCGAGGTTGATCCGGTTCAGGATGGCGCCGGTATTGATCCAGGCCGCGCCGGTCTCGGGCCACCCGTTAGGCGCCTGGTGTCCGTACAGGGGCTGTCCCAGCCGGCCCACGAGGCCCGCGGACACGGGTGTCGTGTCTCCGCGAGCCCCCAGGGCGCGCAACGCGCTGACCGTCAGCTCGAACGGCGACTTGACCTTCGCGCGGTAGGCGGCGCGTGAAAAGAACTCGTCCGAGGTGACGATGGTGCGGACCACCTCGCGAATGTCCCCGTTGGTTCGCGTGAACGTTGCCGCCGCGCGCTCGACCAGGTCCTCAGGAGGTTCATCGCTCACGAAGCGCACCACCAGCTTCCGGCTGATGTACATCGCTGTGGACGGATGCCGGCTCACGATGTCCAGCACCTCCTCTCCATCCTCGATGCCACGCCCCGCCCGGAGCTGTCGGCCGAGGACCACCTTCGGTCCCGCGTCGTGCGCCGCCGCGCGGAACACGAAGCCGGCGTCCCCACGCGCCGGGTTGACGCTCCATCCCGTCAACGCGCGCGCGACCTCGATGACGTCCTGCTGCGTATAGCCGCCGTCCACGCCCAGCGTGTGCAGCTCCAGCAGCTCGCGCGCGTAATTTTCATTGAGGCCGCGGGGACGACGCTGCTGCAGCTGCGCCAGCATCTCGCGTTGCGCCGAATCCATTCGCTGTGTTCGGCGATCGATGATCGCCGCGCGGCCGCGCCCGCGACCCGCGTTCGCGCCCCGGTCGCGCAACGTTGGCTGGCCGCTGTCCGCCACCGACTGCGCGTTATCGAGGTAGAGCAGCATCGCCGGACTTCTGGCCACGGCGCCCAGAAGCTCCCTGAACCGTCCCAGCGCGTGGGGCCGGATCGTGCTTTGGCTGTATTCGGGCAGGTAGTAGCGCAGCTGTCCCTTCCCGATGAAGACGTTGAAGTGGTTCTCCCAGAAATCCGTCATCACTTCCGCCAGCTGCCGTTCGCTGATGACGGCGCGCGCAACCTTGGCGGAGAGCAGGTCGTTGACGAAATCGCGGTTCCGCTGCGCGGCACGGCGCAGCTCCTGGCTGTCGGCGCGCGTGAGCGTTGAATCCCGCGCCAATCGTGCCTGAAGCTGCTGCGCGTTTCTCGGCGGGTACTCGCGCAGAAGGACACTGGCCGACTGACGCATGGCGGGAAACGCTGCCATCAGCTTCTCCATGTCGCGGTCGGCGACGCCGTCGGGGCGAAGCTGCTGCGTTATCCAGCGATCCACGCCGATCGCCATCACCCGATCCACGTCACCGGGGCGCGCACCGAAGGCCAGCCGGTTGAGCACGTGGATCGCCTGCTCACGGGCGTTGAGGTCTCTTCGCCGCGCTGCGGCTCCGGAAAGCGCGTCGGCCGTCCACGCGGTGACTGCCAGCGCGACAGCCGTCACCAGCATCAATGAACCTGTTCGACGCATGGATTCCTCGGTCCCCGGGAGTGACTGGGAGACGGCCCCCGTCAACTGCGCGTTAAGGACCCGGGCGCCCGCACGCCAAAGGTGTGCCTTCGGGCTCTCCGCGCTCAGCGTTGGGGTTCGCCGTCAGCCCTGCAGCATGTATCCCACACCGCGGACTGTCTGTACCAGGCTGGTCTCCCCGTCGACGTCGACTTTCTTGCGGACGTAGTTGATGTAGACGTCCACGATGTTGGTTGTCGGGTCGAAATCCTGCTTCCACACCTGCTGGGAAATCTGCTCTCGCGTCACCGGCCGTCCGGCATGACGTGCCAGGTATTCGAGGAGGGCGTATTCCTTCTGCGTCAGGTTG
Source organism: Gemmatimonadaceae bacterium (assembly GCA_036845045.1). Classification (GTDB taxonomy): domain Bacteria; phylum Gemmatimonadota; class Gemmatimonadetes; order Gemmatimonadales; family Gemmatimonadaceae; genus JABWBJ01. The sequence goes on from DAIUET010000197.1 coordinate 2,124, forward strand.
ATCTCCCGGTTCCCACGCCGCACGTCCCGAGAGAACGGGTCGATCACGAGATCGCCGACCTTGATCATCGCCTGATCGGCACGAAGGGCTGAGCGGCGCAGCAGCGCCCGCACGCGCGCCAGCAGCTCATCGTAGCTGAATGGCTTGGCGAGGTAATCGTCGGCTCCCGCGTCCAGGCCCTCGACCTTGTCCGAAACGGTATCGCGCGCCGTCAGCATGAGGACTGGCCCGGTGTAGCCGCGGGCACGGAGCTCGCGCGCCACCTGGTAGCCGTCCTTGAGCGGCAACCCGATATCGAGGATGAGAAGGTCGGGACGAAGGTCGAGCGCTGCCGCGAGTCCAGCTTCCCCATCGGTTGCCGTACTCACGCCGTATCCGTTGTCAGACAACGTGCGGTCGAGAACGCTGAGAACGTCCGGCGCGTCCTCGACGACGAGAATTCGAGCGGTGCGAAAGGTCGGCTGGGTCGTCGTCATGCGCCTATTATCGAGTCGGATGCGCTGGCGGACAACTGTTTCCACGTGATTCACGCGGAAAGCACTGGCTTTCGCGCCGTGAAACTCCCTTGAGCGGGCCGCGCAGCACCGCTTTGTTTCCGGCGTGCTCTCCTCACGAATCCGGGCGGGCGTCCGGGCGGGGCTCATCGCGGCCGCCGCCACCGCTGGTGCGCTCATCGGCTTCGGCATCCGCCACGGCGATTGGATCGGGCCCTTCCTGGCACTCGGCTACCAGGTGCTGGAGAGTTTCGGCGCGACAGCTCCGCCACGGCTGCTGGCTACGATAACCGGCGTGCTGGCCCACGCGTCGTGGATGATGGTCTGGGGAATCGCCTTCGCGACGCTCGCCCACCGGAAAACGGGTGTGACGATAGTGGCTTCTGCCGTGCTGGTCGGACTTCTGGCGACGCTCGCTGCCGGATACGTCCTGCCCGCGGCCCTCGGCGCGGTGAAGTTCGCTGCCATGCCTGGCGTGCAGGCGGCACTTTGCGTCGTCCTCATGACCGCGGGCCTGGTCATGGGACGTTCGCTCTCGCGAGCCGAGTGACGAGGTGACCTGCGCTCTGCTTTCGGCGCTCCGCCCTCTGACCTCTGACCGCTGACCTCTGACCTCGCACCACCGCGAATGGAACGCCGAGCTCGCATTTGTGTCCAATCACGTGCTGGTGGGGTCTACCGATAACAGGAGGAGACGACTTCGTGAAATCGACGACGCGCACACCGGCGCACCGCGACGTTACGAGGGTCGGATCGCCAGATACATGGGGGCTGGAGGAGATGGACGTCCTCGTCATGCTCGAGGAGATGTCCGAACACTCCACTGTCCTCGCGCACGTGAATTCCGTTCCCAGTCCGCTCAACTCCGAGAGGCCAACGCGGGATGTGGTCACGCTCTACGGCGAGGCTACTTCGGATTCGCTGGCATTGGCGTTGGCGGCGGCAATGGAATCGCGACGCGAGACCAAGGAGCGTGTGGACGTGATTCGCCACCTCGGGCTTTGGCCGGAGCGCGGTGCGGTTGGGGATGCGGCGTGGCGGGATGAGCGCACGGGACAGCTCGTCACCCGCGACCTGTCGATCGCTCCCGATATCATCCGGAAAACGGCGAATCAGCTGTTGCAGGAGTGTGGCACGACCATTCGTCGGTTGGTCGCGGGCCTGTCCATGCCGGACTGGCCGGAGGGTTCCCGGCGGGCGATCAGCTTCACGCTGACGTCATACGCGGTTCCGTTGGCGGGCGCCGGCGCGCGGGTGGATACGCTGCTCGAGCACTACCGGCAAACCGATGGCTTCGATAGCGAGGGAGATTAGATCCGATTCTAACACGTCCGACATTCGCGGGGCCCGTGGGGAAACCTCACGGGCCCTTCGCATTCCCACCTCCCGACCCGCGGAGGGTTCGCGCGGTTCACGCAGCGGAGTCCGCCTTTCTCTACTTGACGCCCCCAGACCCGTGGAACAGGCTACGCCCAGGGTATCCCCTGTCGCGTGATCGTCTTTCCGGAGAACGAAGTCATGAAGGAGTACAAAGCGGGAGAAATCCGAAATGTCGCGGTAGTGGGACACGGGGCCAGCGGTAAGACGTCTCTCGTCGATGCGCTGGCCTTCGTGTCCGGATCCAGCAAGCGACGAGGTAACATCAAGGACGGCACTGCCCTCACCGATCACACCCCCGAAGAAATCGAGCGGGGCTACTCGATAAACGTTTCCTGCGCATTCGCCGAGTGGCAGGGCGTGAAGGTCAACCTGATCGACACGCCGGGTTACCTCGATTTCCAGGGCGATGCCACTGCGGGACTTGCCGCGGCCGACGGGGCGCTCTGCCTGGTATCGGCCACCGCCGGCGTCGAGGTCGGCACTGAAAAGATGTTCAAGGCGGCGATGGCCTCGAACGACCCCGTGCTCTTTGTCGTCAGCCTGATGGACAAGGAGCACGCCAACTTCGAGCGGACCTACCAGCAGATCAAGGACCGCCTGACCGCGAAGGTCATCCCGGTCGAAGTCCCCATCGGCGCCGGCGCCGGCTTCCGCGGCGTGATCAACCTGTTCACGCGCAAGGCATACGTGTACAAGGCGGGCTCGCGCTCCGGCGAGTACGAGGAGACCGATATTCCCGAATCCGAGCGGGACAACTGCGAGCGCTACTATCAGGAGCTCATCGAAGCCATATCGGCGACGGATGACGCCATGCTGGAGCGGTACCTCGAGGGCGGCGAGATCGGGCGCGATGAGGCGATCCAGGGGATGAAGGAAGCGATGAAGCGCGCCGACCTGTTCCCTCTCTTCTGTGTCTCCGCCGACCACATGATCGGCATCACGGCACTCCTGACGGAAGTCGTGCAGCTCATGCCCTCGGCGTACGAGATGGAAGAGATCCACGCCTTCAAGGGCGCCGAGGGGAGCAGGACGGTCGAAATCCACGCGGTCGACACCAACCCCTTCGCGGCGCTGGTCTTCAAGACGCACTCGGAACCCCACATCGGCGACGTCTCCTTTTTCCGGGTCTTCTCGGGGCGGGTGGTCAATGGGCAGGAGGTCTACAACGCCACCCGCGACGGCGCCGAAAAGCTGGGCCACCTCTCGATCGCGCAGGGGAAGGAACGCGTCGAAGTCCCGGCGTTATGCGCCGGCGACATCGGGTGCGTGGCGAAGCTGAGGAACACCCACACCAACGATACGCTCTCGACCCGGGAGCATCCGGTCCGGCTGCCGCAGATCCACTTCCCCGAGCCGTTGGTCCAGTTCTCCGTCCATGCCAGCGCGCGGCACGACGAGGAAAAGCTGCAGTTCGGGTTGCATCGTCTGCACGACGAGGATCCCACGTTCGAGTCGCATTACAATTCCGAAACCCACCAGACCATTATCTCGGGCCTTGGCGAGCGACATCTGGAAGTGGTGATGGCGCGCCTCAAGCGGAAGTACGGCGTCTCAGCGGAGCTTGGCCGCCCTCGCATCGCCTACCGCGAGACGCTGCTCGGAAAAGGCGAAGGGCAGGGTCGCCACAAGAAGCAGACCGGCGGCCGGGGCCAGTTTGGCGACTGCTGGGTGCGGATGCGTCCTCTCGCGCGCGGCAGCGGCTACAAGTTCGTCGACGAAATCGTCGGCGGGGTCATCCCGTCCAAGTTCATCCCCGCCGTGGACAAGGGGATCCAGGAATCCGCGGTGCGTGGTGTGCTGGCCGGGTATCCGATGGTCGACTTCGAGGTGTCGCTCTTCGACGGTTCATATCACTCCGTCGACTCGAACGAAATGTCGTTCAAGATGGCGGGGATCCAGGCCTTCAAGAGCGTGGCCTCGAAGTGCAAGCCGATCCTGCTGGAGCCGATCGACGAAATCACGGTGACGACGCCTGACGAGTACCTGGGCGACGTCATGGGCAATCTCTCGGCCCGCCGCGGACAGATCCTGGGCACCGAGTCGGCCAACGGCGGAGGCACGGTCGTTCGCGGCCACGCACCGCAGGCCGAGCTCCACCTGTACGCGACGGACCTCAACTCGATGACCCACGGGCGCGGAACCTTCACGCGAAGGTTTCATGGTTACGA
>DAIUET010000198.1:0-6141 GCA_036845045.1 Gemmatimonadaceae bacterium
CACCGCCCCCGAGCCGAACTCCAGCCGGCTCACGAGCTTCAAGTCGACATGCTTCCAGAGCCCCACGAACCACGTCGGTCCATGGCCCGCGAGCCTGGGATGCACCACAAACCCGTACTCATCGATCAATCCCAGTTCCGCCAACGCCAGAGAGAGCTTCACGTCTCCCACGAATAGTCCGTTACCTGACGTTTCCCAAGCCCGTCCCTCGACCATCCTCGATGCGAAGCGGCGGCAACCCGACGACCTCAAACGTGGCCGAGGCGATTCCGATTCCGGCGTCATCCAGCGACCGGAGGATCTCTCGGCTCATGCCGTCCTTGAGCCCGCGGATACCGTGGTCCTTGACGACGAAGCGCACGGTTAACTCCAGCCAGTTGTCGGTGAGCCGGTAGTACACCTTCGGTTTTATCTCGGCCGCCTTCACGGCGTAGCGCCGCTGCATCTCGCGCAGCGCCCCCTCGCTCAAGTCGCTGATCGGGATGGTGTGGCGTTCGGCGACCTCCAGCAGAATGCGCTCGGCCCGATCGCGGTCGGAGGCATAAGGGATCGGCAGGACCAGCTCCTCCCAGAGGTAGGGGAAGTCGCGGGTGTAATTGTAGACTGGTTCGTCGAAGATCCGGGCGTTGGTGACAGAGACGATGCGGCCGGTGTACTCGCGGCTCTGCACCCAGATGGCCGGGTCGGCCCCCTGTACCGGCGGGGGCTGGCCCATCTCCATGATGGTTGTCTGGGTGAAGTCCAGGGCGATCACGTCGCCGCGCACCCCACCCATGACGATGCGATCGCCGACGTTGAAGACCTTGCCGCGCAGGATGACGAAATAACCGGCCACCGCGGTGACGACCTTCTGCAGCGCAAAGGCCAGGCCGGCGGCCACCAGCCCCAAAGCCGTGGTTAATCGGGTCGAGTCCTCGAACCAGATCGAGAGCAGACCCAGGATCACGAGTACCGCCGTGGTGATCTTGATCGACTGTCGCGCCCAGAACTCGGTCCGCTCGTTCCGACGGCCGCGCAGCGCCCGACTCGCCAGGGCACGCAGCAAATATCCCAGCCCGAGGACCAGGGCGATGAACACCAACGTGAACAGGAGCTTCTTGCCGGTTTCGGCGTTGACGCCGACGAGCCGGACGCCGAGGAACTCAACGGCTCGCTCCGGCCCGACGAGGCGGATCCAGTCTTCCATGATTAGCTCCTCCTCGGGAAGACTCGGTCTCCAGCCGCCTCAACCTGGGCACGGTCGTGGGCCGAGGGAACGCTCCGCTCCGCCGCCTCGATGATCAGATCAGCCTGTTGGCGCAGCGCCTTACGACGCTCGGTGTCTGCCGTCCGGTCGGCGAGGACCTGCAGGACCTGGAGGAGGCGGATGAGGATAGCGACGTTGGCCTCGGCGTTCTGTCGGATCTGATCGAAGGATTCGGCCAGCAGCCCGGGGAACGTGGGCCCGAGGGTGATGACGCGGAGTTGCCCCCCGTCGGAGCGGTAGGGTGTCTCGATCCGGCGGGTGGCCAGCCGGGCGAGGATCGATCCAAGGTAGTCAACGCAATTGATCGCGGTCGTTGTGTCGTTGATGCCCGGCGACAACGCCTTGAGCGCGACGTCCACGATCTGCCGGATGCCGTAGCCCGCGTCCTGGTGCACCGTCCGGTGTCGGCTTAAGGAGTAGGCCGCGTTCAGATTCCGAATCGTCTCATCGTCCGGTGGCTTGCCGGACACCGACGCGAGCGGGGAGGCTTCGATGACGAACTCGCCGATTCCTTTCTCCATCCGCACGACCACGCCCTGTTCGCTCGCCAGGTTGAACAAGGCATCGGCGTCAATCCCCTGAACGTACCCGGTCTTCTGAGCCGGGATGGTCACCCATTTCCGGGACGCGAGTGCGCCCTCCTGCTCGTCACGCGCGCGCCCGACGGTGGCTTCACCAATCCGGGCCGGGAACAAACGATCGACGGCCTCGAGCGTCTCCGTGGTCACCGACTCGATGATGCTCGTCGCCTGGAGCGACGCGGCGATGTGATGAATGAAGAAGATGAGGAACCCGATGGCCACGAAGGCCAGCAGCACGGCGACAAGTACCGCCAGCTCCGGCACGAATACACCATCGTCACCGCCGCGGATGGTCCGCAGCACCACCAGGCAGTAGGCGAAGACCCCTACGATGACGCCGAGTACCGCCTGATTGGCACGGTCCCGCATGAAGTTCCGCAGGATCCGCGACGTGTATTGACTGGACGCCAGGGTAAGGGTGACGACCGTGATCGAGAAGGTGACGCCGGCCACTGTGATCATCGAGCCGGCGATGGCCGAGAGCAGCCCGCGCGAGCCATCTGCCCCGGCTCCGAACAGGCGCGGCCACCGTTCCGCCAGTTGCCCGCGGTTGCCGGACAAGTCCACCTCGATCATTGCCACAGCAAGGACGACGGCCCCGACCACGATCAGCGTCGGGACAAACCACAGGCTCGATCGCAAATCTTCCCAGTGCTTGCGCAGCAGATTCATAGGGCATCCATGCAGGCAACCGGACTCCTGCGACCGAACGGATCGCGTTCAGCTGCTGTGGATCAAATAGGATCGTGCGGTGGACGCGAGCAGAGCGAGCTTTCCGCGCGTACAATAGCGCCCCAGCTGCAAAGCCCGTTAGGTCTCAGCTCGAGTGAGGCAGTCGTGCGACGCTGCGAAAGCTGGTGACCCGCCGGAATGTCGCTCAAGTACCCACGGCTGCCGGAAGCGCTCCCAGCCCGGCTAGCGTCCTCATCACGACCACGCGATGGAAGGGATGAGCGGACTCGTCACCGGCGTCCACGTGCGCCCGGCGCCTAACGCGGTGCCGACGACGAAGCCCGGTACGGGCGCATCTTCGGGCCACGCTCGACCTCGTGCGCGGCGAACCTGGGCGCCACCGTGGTGAACCGCCTGACGGAGCCGAGGGCGGTCCACTGGCACGGCTTCGAGCTCGAGAGCTACTTCGACGGGGTCCGGCTCAAGGTGCAGCTGGGAAGCTCCTGGCGCCGCCGCTGTTCGTGACGATGCTGAACGTCCTGGCGCCGGAAACTCCAGGGCGGGACAGTCCGTAGCATTAGGCACCCGTCCCTGGCTCAGGAGTGCAGATGAAACCACACACGACCGTCCTGGCGCTCCTCGCCATCGCGCTGCCTGTAGCGACGCCGGCCCAGACGCGCTCCGCGGCCGACTACATGGCCGCAATCGAGCGCGCGCAGCCGACTGCCGGACCTAACGACTTGAGCACGCTGACGATCAGCGAGCTCATGACACGCTTCAGCGTGCCGGGTGTCAGCATCGCCGTGATCCGGGAGCATCAGATTCACTGGGCGAAGGGATACGGCATTGCGGACGTCGCGACGGGAGCGCAGGTGAACACCGAGACGATGTTCCAGGCGGCGTCGATCAGCAAACCGGTCGCCGCGATGGCCGTGTTGCGCGCGGTGCAGGACGGCCTGTTCACGCTCGATACCGACATCAACACGATTCTGACATCCTGGAAACTTGACGGAGGCCAGTTCACAAAGGACGGTCCGGTGACCCCCCGGATGCTGACCAGCCACACCTCAGGACTCGGCGACGGGTTCGGGTTCCCGGGATACAATCCGACCGACTCGGTGCCGACCGTTCTGCAGTTCCTGCAAGGAAGCAAGCTCTCGAACGTCGGTGTCATCTTCATGGAGCGCCCGCCGATGTCGCTCATGGAATACTCCGGCGGCGGCGTCACGCTCATGCAGCAGGCGCTGAGCGATGCGCGCAAGCGTCCGTTCGCCGACATCATGCGCGACGATGTACTTCGCCCGATCGGCATGACGCGCAGCACGTTCGAGCAACCACTGCCGGAGTCGTTCGACCGGAACGCGGCACGCGCGCACTCCGGCCAGGGCAAGGCGATGGGCGCGAAGTGGCACGTGTATCCGGAGCAGGCCGCGGCCGGCTTGTGGACGACCCCCAGTGATCTCGCGCGCTTCGCCATCGAGGTCCAGCGTTCCGCGTCAGGCCGGTCGAACCGCGTGCTCTCGCGCGAACTCGTGCAGGAGATGCTCTCGCCCGTCGGCGTTGGCGATTACGCCGTCGGTTTCGCCATCACGAAGATGGGGCAGGGGTGGTACTTCGCGCATGGCGGGTCCAACTGGGGATTCCGCGGGACGCTGCTCGCGCACAAGGTCAAGGGATACGGTCTCGTCATCCTGACGAACGCGGACCAGGGCGGGGCAGTCGCGAACGAGCTGAGTCGGCGGATCCAGCGCGTGTATGAGTGGGACTCGTTCGCGGAGCCCGCGCCTCGGGGGTACCGCCCGCCGGTCGAGCGGACGGAGATCACGGTCGCTGAGTCGGTGCTGCGGAGTTATGTCGGCGAGTATCAGCTGACGCCGCAGCTGTCGATCACGATCACGCTCGAGGATGGCCGGCTGCAGGCGCAGCCCACGGGACAGTCGAAGGCGGCGCTGTTTGCGGAGGCCACAGACAAGTTCTTTCTGCGCGTCGTCAATGCCCAGGTCACGTTCACGAGAGCGTCGTCCGGGGAAGTGGCTGGCCTGATCCTTCATCAGGGTGGTAGGGATCAGGCGGGGCGGAAGGTGAAGTAGCGCGAGGTTGATCGCACGGGAAGCGATATAGAGCCAGGCGGGGACGACCAGGTCGGCGGCATAATTTGTCAGGAACCCCCCGCGCACCTGAAGCATGTTGAGCGCAGCCGTCCCGGGATACGCTATGAAGAGCAGGTGGTAGGGAATCCGCCGCACTCGAAGCGCGGCTTCCGACGCTCCATCGAAGTCCAGTGCGAACTTCGTTGTCGAAGCCCGACGGGATTCTGCCTCTGCCCCGTTCCTCAGCAGTCACTTGTGAAGGGTCCCGATGACTGGCAACGCCCGGTTCCGTGCGCAGATTTGAGCGAGCCCTGAGCCATTTCCAGAGGAGTCCCCGAATGACCGTGCACCGCCTTCTCGCCGTCGCGCTGCTCGCAGCCCCACTGGGTGCCCCTCTGGCCCAGAACGCAGGACAGACCAGCGCCGATCCGCGCCTGGAACGCCTTAAAGCCGAAGCCCTCACCGCGGTCGAAGGCCGGGCCAAGTTGGTCCAGGAGATCGTCGACATGCTTTTCTCCTTCGGCGAGCTCGGCTTTCAGGAATTCGAGACATCGAAGTACCTGACCGGCATCCTCGAGCAGAACGGCTTCAAGGTCGAACGAGGAGTCGCCGGTATCCCCACCGCATGGGTCGCGCGCTGGGGCTCGGGCAAGCCGGTCATCTCGCTGGGTTCCGACATCGACGGCATCCCGCAGGCGAACCAGAAACCGGCCGTCGGCTACCGCGAGGCGCAGGTCCCCTTCGCGCCTGGACACGGCGAAGGACACAACAGCGGCCAGGCAGTCAACATCGCCGCGGCGCTGGTCGTGAAGCAGATCATGGAACGCGAACGCATACCGGGTACGCTTGTGCTCTGGCCCGGCGTGGCCGAAGAGCAACTCGGCACCAAGGCTTTCCTCGTCCGTGCCGGTATCTTCAGGGACGTCGACGCCACGATCTTCACGCATGTCTCGAGTGACCTCGGCGTGTCCTGGGGACCGCAGGGCGCCAACGCGCTCATCTCGGCCGAGTTCCGTTTCCGCGGCCAGACCGCGCACTCGGCCGGCGCACCGTGGCGGGGGAAGTCCGCTCTCGACGCCGTGATGCTGATGGCGCAGGCCTGGGAGATGAAGCGCGAGCACCTCGAGCTGCCGCAGCGCTCGCACTACGTGATCCCCGACGGCGGCGACCAGCCGAACGTGGTGCCGCAGACGGCTTCGATCTGGTTCTACTTCCGCCACCTCGACTACGACCGCACGCTGCCGATGTTCGAGGCGGCGCGGAAGATGGCCGAAGGTGCCGCGCTCATGACCGACACGAAGGTCGACACGGTCATGATCATCGGGTCCGCGATGGACCAGCACTTCAGCAAGTCGATCGCCGAGACGATGTCGAAGAACATCGTGCGGGTCGGCATGCCGAAGTGGGACAACAACGACCTCACGCTTGCCCGGGCGCTCCAGCGCGAGCTCGGCGTCCGCGAGACGGGCCTCGACACGACGGCGAGCGGCGTACGCGCACCGAACCCCAACGCGGTGCGCATGGGTGGCGGCTCGGACGACATCGGCGACGT
>DAIUET010000199.1:0-6115 GCA_036845045.1 Gemmatimonadaceae bacterium
ACCTCGCCATGTTCGACATCGGCCCCGACAGCGCCGCATCCTTCTCACGCGCCATCGGCACGGCAAAGACCGTTCTCTGGAACGGGCCGATGGGCGTGTTCGAAACACCACCCTTCGACAAGGGAACGAGAGCAATCGCTGCGGCAATGGCCGCCGCTACGCAGACGGGGGCCGTAACGATCGTTGGTGGAGGTGACTCGGCGGCGGCCGTCGCTGATGCCGGACTGGAAACGTCGATGAGCCACGTCTCCACCGGCGGTGGCGCATCACTCGAGTTCCTCGAAGGAAAAACACTCCCGGGCGTCGCGGCGCTCGACGATCGCTAGCCTATGCCACGACCCATTTTTGCGGCCAACTGGAAGATGAATCACGGGCCAACCGATGCCCGCGAATTCCTCCGCTCCTTCCTGCAGTACTATCCACGCCAATCGGACCGGCAGGTCATCCTGTTTCCCGCGGCGGTGACGCTGGCCGCGGTGGTGGATGGTCTCAGGGAACGGTCGGACATCCGGGTTGGCGTCCAGAACGTGTACTGGGAACCGAAAGGCGCGTTCACTGGGGAGGTTTCCGCCTCCATGGCGCGCGATGCCGGGGCTCACTACGCGCTGGTCGGGCATTCCGAGCGGCGGCACGTCTTCGGAGAGACCGACGAAGAAGCCGGACGGAAGGTGGCCGCCTGCTTCCGTGGCGGCCTGACGCCAATCCTGTGCGTCGGCGAAACGCTCGAAGAGCGGGAATCCGGACAGACCGAGATCGTCGTGCTCCGTCAACTCCGTGCTGGCCTCGCCGCGGTGGAACCGGCCCAGATCGCGCACATCATCATCGCGTACGAGCCGGTCTGGGCGATCGGTACCGGGAAGAACGCGACGCCTGACGATGCATCGCGCGTGCACCGCCTGATTCGTTACGAGCTCAAGTTGATGTCGCCGGAGAAGCACTCCGCGATCCCGATCCTCTACGGCGGGAGCGTGAACCGGGGCAACGTGGCTCAACTCCTTGCGGCCAACGACGTCGAGGGTGTCCTGGTGGGTGGCGCGAGCCTCGATCCGGAGGCGTGGTCCTCCATCGTCCGCGCTTGATTCAAGGCGTAAGTCAGGTGATATTGCGCGGTTAGCGCTTCACGACTCACGCCGGTTCTCAATCCGAATGTACACTTTCCTGCTGGTCATCCTCATACTCGATGCGCTGGTGCTCATCGCGGCGGTCCTGATGCAGGCCGCGAAGGGCGGTGGTCTGGCCGCATCGTTCGGCGGCGTCTCGACGGCCGCGGATTCGTTCATCGGCACGCGCCAGGCCGGGAACGTCCTGACGAAGATCGCGTGGTGGACCGGCGGTCTCTTCCTCGGTATCGCGTTCGTCCTGCAGCTGATGTCCACTCGGGCGCGTACGCCGAGCTCGATCCTCGACCAGGGACTTACCGGGGCGCCCACGGCGGCTCCGCCGCCGGTGACGACTCCGCCGCCGCAGTCAGTCGTTCCACTGGCTCCGCCACCGGAGAAGGGTCCGCCGCCCACCGGAAGCGAGAAGAAGTAGCGCAGCGTGAACGACATGCCTGTTCGCCGGCCAGGGTTCCTCCTCCTCGAGGACGGAACCCTTTTTCGCGGCTCGCTCGTGGCCGATGCGCCGCAGACGGTTGCCGAAATCGTGTTCACGACGAACATGACGGGCTATCAGGAAGTCTTCACGGATCCGTCCTATCGGGGGCAGATCGTCGTGATGACCGCGCCCATGATCGGCAACTACGGGATCAACGACGAAGACCCCGAGTCGGCGCGGCCGCAGGTGGCTGGTGTCATCGTGCGTGAACTGTCGCGCCACTATTCCAACTGGCGCGCTGATGGCGACCTGGCCAGCTGGTTAGGCAGGGCGCGCGTGCCGCTGCTCGAGGGCGTCGACACACGGCAACTCACCCGGCACTTGCGCTCCCTCGGCGTGATGCGCGGCGTGATCGATGCGGGAGAGTCGCCGTCGGACGCGGCGCGCGCCGCGCTCGAGGCCTGTCCCAGCATGGAGGGCCTGGACCTCGCCAGCACCGTCACGACGGAGACGCCTTACGAGTGGGGGCCGGCGAACGCGCCGTACCACATCGTGGCCTACGACTACGGCATCAAGCGGAATATCCTCCGGCTCTTCGAGGAGCAGGGGTGCCGGGTGACCGTCGTCCCGTCGACGACGACGGCGTCCAGCGCACTCGAGCTGGATCCGGACGGCGTCTTCTTCTCGAATGGGCCCGGCGATCCAGCGGCCGTGACGTACGCACCCGACACCATTCGCGCGATCGCCGAGACCGAAGTGCCCGTCTTCGGCATCTGTTTGGGGCACCAGCTCATCGCTCTGAGCTTCGGTGGCTCCACGGAGAAGCTGCCCTACGGACACCGCGGCGGAAATCACCCGGTGAAGGAGCTCGAGACCGGTCGCGTGCTGATCACGTCCCAGAACCACGGGTTCGCCGTTTCGGGCGACAGCGAGCACCCCACCGAGATTCCAGGTGCTCCGGACCTGGAGGTAACCCATCTCAATCTCAACGACGGGACGGTCGAAGGGCTGCGTCACCGGAAGCTGCCGGTCTTTGCCGTTCAGTACCATCCGGAGGCGGCGCCGGGCCCTCACGACGCCCGACCGCTCTTCACGGAGTTCATGAAAGCCGTGAGAAGCGACGTTGGCTAAGTGAGCCAACCGCTTGACACGCAATAATTAACGTCCTAAGTTCGGTCCCAGTTCGGGGTGTCTTCCCCCCGGTCCTTCGTAGAGGCCACGCAATGACAAAAGCAGACCTCGTCGAGCACGTCACCGAGCAGATCGCCAAGACTGCGGGGCCGATGATCTCCAAGAAGGACTGCGCGAGAGTGGTGGATGCGTTCCTGGACGCCATCAAGGACGCGCTTCAGCAGCAGAAGAACATCGAAGTGCGCGGCTTCGGCACGTTCAAGATCCGTCATCGAAAGACGCGAATGGCACGCAATCCCCGAACTGGTTCTCCCGTCGAGGTTTCCGCGCGTCCAGTGCCGGTTTTCAAGCCGTCGAAGGAATTGCGCGCAATGGTTGCGGATCTCGTCCCACCAACGGTTACCGAGTAATCACCCGTCGCACATTGCGGCCCCGGTGGAAACCGGGGCCTTTGTATTTCTGTACCAGAGGCTGCCAGCGAAGCCTCTCGTCGCCACTCCCTATATTGTGAGTGCCATGACAGTTCGCGTGCTGCTGTTTGCGTCATACGCCGATGCCCTTGGTCGAAATGAGCTTACGCTCGAACTCGGGGATGATACGGTCGTCGCGGATGTCGTCAGCCGGGTCCGAGAGATGGCTGGGGGGCGGGCACTGCCACCGGCGCCTCTCCTGGCAATCAACGCGTCATACGCAACCTCATCGAGCCGAGTGAAGAGCGGCGACGAAGTCGCGATCATTCCGCCGGTGGCCGGCGGATGAGCACGGCTCGTCTCACTACGGAACTCATCGACGTGGCTGCCCTCACGCGCCAGGTGAGCGACGACGGGCGTGGTGCGATCACGCTTTTCCTCGGAACCGTACGGAATACCAACGACGGCCGCGCGGTGAATGGCATCGACTACACCGCGTACGACGCCATGGCGATCGCCGAAATGGAGCGGATTGCCGCCGAAGCGACAGAGCGGTTTCCCGGGGTCGCCGTGGCCCTCGCCCACCGGACCGGAACGCTGCGCGTGGGTGACGTCAGTGTGGCGATTGCCTGCGGCCACGCGCATCGTGTCCCCGCGATCGACGCCAATCGGTATGTCATCGAAGAGCTGAAGCGCCGGGTGCCCATCTGGAAGCGTGAGCACTATGTCGACGGAACCAGCGAATGGGTTGATCCCCTCAACCGTCCTGCGGAGGTCGCGCCGTGACCGCGCTTCGCGACCAGTGGGGGAGGAGTATCGAATACCTCCGCATCTCCGTCACCGACCGGTGCAATTTCCGCTGCGTCTACTGCATGCCGAAGGAAGGGCTGCAATGGCTGCCCAAGGCGGAAATCCTCTCGTACGAGGAGATCACGGAAGTCGTCAGGCAGCTGGCGCCACTGGGACTTCGCCGGTTGCGGATCACGGGTGGTGAGCCGACGATCCGCCCCGACCTGGAGTCGCTCATCCGACAGCTCAGACGCATCGCAGGTATCGAGGACATTTCGCTCTCGACCAACGGGGCGAAACTCCCCTGGTTGGCGCAGTCGCTCCGCGCGGCCGGCCTCGATCGCGTCAACATGAGCGCCGACTCGCTGCGGCCGGAGCGGATCGCGGCGATCGCCCGTCGTGACCTCGGCTTCGATCCCATCGCGGCAGCGGGGGCGGCGGAAGCCGCCGGCCTCACGCCGGTGAAGATCAACGTGGTCGTCCTGCGTGGCACCAATGACGACGAGGTCGAGGACTTCGCCCGCCTGACGATCGATCGTCCGTGGCATGTGCGCTTCATCGAGCTGATGCCGGTTGGCGACCTTCGCGAATTGACGTGGGAGCATGTCGTTCCCAGCGACGAAGTGCTCGAGCGCATCGGCGCGCTGGGCGTGCTGTCAGCGGATGATGGTCCGGCTCGTGGCAACGGCCCGGCCAGGTACTACCGCCTGGCGGGCGCCGCCGGCACCGTGGGTGTGATCACACCAATGACGCACACCTATTGCGGCTCGTGCAATCGTGTCCGTCTCACCGCCGATGGTCGCCTGAGGACCTGCCTCTATGGCGACCACGAAGTGAACCTTCGCGACCCGTTGCGACGCGGCGAGGCGCTGGAGCCCTTGTTCCGCCAGGCGCTGGCCGACAAGCCGAAGGAGCACGCGTTGCTCCAGATGCAAGTCGGGGGATTACGGGCGCTTTCTCAGGTTGGGGGGTGATGAAGTTGCCAAGTTGCGAAGTTGCGAAGTGCAAGGATGAAGTAGAAGCTCGGGTTAGCTCAACCTTACAACTTGGCAACTTCTCAACTTCGCAACTTCTCAGGTGTGCAACTTGGCAGCTTCGCAACTTGGCAACGTGTTGAACGACCTCTGCCGTCACGCTACCTTGCTCGCGGGAATCGCACATACTCCAATCACGTCATGGTCAACACGATTACGGTCGTCGGTGCCGGCAACGTAGGAGCGACGACCGCGCAACGCGTCGCGGAAAAGGAACTGGCGCGCCGCGTGGTCCTCGTCGACATCATCGAGGGTGTACCGCAGGGGAAGGGCCTCGACCAGTGGCAGGCGGCGCCGATCGAGGGGTTCGATTCCCGCGTGATCGGAACGAACGGCTACGAGGAGACGGCCGGCTCGGAGATCGTGATCATCACCGCCGGCATCGCGCGGAAGCCGGGCATGTCGCGCGACGACCTGATGAACACGAATGCCGGCATCGTGAAGGGTGTATCGGAGCAGGTCGCGAAGAGCTCACCCGACGCGATCGTGATCGTGGTGTCGAATCCGCTCGACGTGATGTGCTACGTGGCGAAGAAGGTCACGGGATTCCCGCGGGAACGCGTGCTCGGGATGGCCGGCGTGCTGGACACCGCGCGGTATCGCGCGTTTCTCGCCGAGGCCCTCGACGTTTCCGTCCGCGACATCCAGGCGATGGTGCTCGGCGGGCACGGCGACACCATGGTGCCGCTGGTGAACTACACCAGCGTCAGCGGCATTCCGATTGCGCAACTGATGCCCCGCGAACAACTCGAGCGGATCGTGGCGCGGACGCGCACGGGTGGGGCGGAGATCGTCTCGCTGCTCAAGACAGGTTCCGCATATTACGCGCCCTCCGCGGCCGCGGTGCAGATGGCTGAATCGATCGTGCACGACCAGAAGCGCGTGCTGCCTTGTTCGGTGTGGCTGGAAGGGGAGTACGGCATCTCCGGGCTCTTCCTGGGCGTGCCATGCAAGATCGGGCGTCGCGGACTCGAGTCGGTGATCGAAGTGGTGCTCAGCCCGGAGGAACGCGAAGCGCTGGGGAAGAGTGCCGACGCTGTGCGTGAACCCATGGCGAGCCTCACCATCTAGTCGATGCGCCGCGGTCGCCGTCTCGCGGCATGAGCGCTTCGTCGAGCATCATGCCGCCCCGAACTCAGCCTGGCCGCGCGGTCACGGTCGCGTCGTCGACCGTCGGCAGGAAGATCGCGATGGCGGTCACGGGGCTCATCATGG
>DAIUET010000200.1:0-6087 GCA_036845045.1 Gemmatimonadaceae bacterium
TCAGGCGGCAGTCGCGGCCGCGGGCGACATATTGCAACCATAAGTCCCATAAAGGTTTGACGGAGGCTGTCGGCAGCTCCTTGTCGACCGACAGGCGCGGCGATCCGGTGTGATTCTTTGCGATCACTTCCGTGATCTGTCGTCTCCATCCAGAGCGGCGAGGGGCCCGCGAGGGGCCGCCTCTGGAAGAGCTTCTCCGCCATTCACTCCCCCCCAGCCGGATAAGGGGTGAAGCACCCTAACGAGCAATGGCACGGAATCCGGATCTGGAGTAGTGATCGGAGACGTGCGAAACGCGTCACGCCTGCATCCGGCCACTGCCCCCGGCCGCCGACGCGGCGACAGGCTCTGGTATACCGTAACAGGGGGTTGAAATGCTTTCGATTCGCGCATGCGCCGCTCTCGCCCAGGGAGCGGCGTTGTTGTGCGGCGTCGTCGGGTGCTCCTCCGAGCAGCGCGCGACAGGCCTTCCTCAGGCGGATGACGCCGTGGCCGCGAACATGAGTCCATCGCTCGTGGCCCAGGGCCGGGAGATCTTCCGGTTCGATACCTTCGGCAACGAGACGTTCTGGACCGACTCGGCTGCAATGCAGGTGAAGATCAATGCGCTGCCACCGGAGGATGCGTTGCTGGCCGGGCTGAAGGTGGATGTCGATGCGCTACCCGCGTCGGTGCGGCAGGCCCTGATCGCCGGTAATGTCGACCTCACAGATCCAGCCATAACGGTGGCGTTGATCGGCCTGGACGCCGTCGTTGGCGTCGTCGGCACCGTAGAGAATGGATCGCTCGTCCGCGTCGGCTTCAGCTGCGCGTTGTGCCATTCCACGGTCGATAACTCCGTCACGGCCGGCGTCGGTTCGCGATTGGACGGATGGCCTAACCGCGACCTCAACATCGGCGCGATTATCGCGATGTCCGACTTCATCCCGGACTTCCCCTACAACACCTGGGGCCCCGGCATGTACGACCCGCGCTTCAATCTCGACGGTCTGAACATCCCGGTCGTGCTGCCGCCCGCATTCGGACTGCGGCACGTCAAGAAGGAGATCTATACGGGGGACGATGACGTGTCGTACTGGAATGCCTACGTCGCGATCACGCAGATGCATGGGCATGGGACCTTCGTCGATGCGCGGATCGGGGTGAACGTCAGCAATCCTCCCGACCTCGTCTCATCGAAGCTTGCCGCCCTGCGCGCATACCAGCTGAGTCTCGAAACGCCCCAGCCCCGCAGCGGCGACTACGATCCTGCAGCCGCGAAGCGTGGGAAATTCCTGTTCAACACCACCGCCGGTTGTGCCCGTTGCCACCTGGGCACGATCTACTCCGACGTGAACACCGGGAAGCTCCATGCGGGAGAGGACGTCGGCCAGGATCCGGCCTATGCGCTGCGCAGCGCGACGAAGAAATACCGCACCACGCCGCTGCGGGGTCTCTGGAACCCACCACAGCTCGATGGGCCGTATTTCCATGACGGCAGTGCCACGACGCTCGCCGACGTGGTCGACCACTATGTCGCGCTCTTCGGGTTGAGCCTCACGGCACAGCAGAAGTCGGATCTCGTGGAGTACCTGAAGACACTCTGAGGACGCGCACGGGGAGAGCGCTTGCTCTCCCCATGTTCCGCCCCGGTTGCGGCCAGCCGCGCGCCGGCCGGCGATCCAATCGCATCAGCCGGGGCCACGCCTGACGAGTCGCAGCAATCGGGCGCTGTTGACCTGGTCGGACAGCCCGCGGTGGATCGTGAACCGGTCCACGGCGATGGTAGCCCGCTCGCCTTCGCTGGGCGGACCGAGGGCGCGCGTGGCGTCGCTGCGATTTTCGAAGCAGAACCAGGAACGCCGCTCGTCGCCGCTCCACCGCGGAAGTTGTGTCGCGCTGGCGGAGTCTGCCTCGAAACAGGTGAGAACCGGGTAGAGGTCGGGATCCGGATGCCGGAGCGTCCAGCCGCGGAGCTCGATCTCTCCGCTGAATCTCGCGATCCCCACCCAGGTGGAGTCCCCAACCGCCTGACGCGCATCGATCGAGTCCAGAACGAGCGCGCCGACACGCGATCCGGGCCGCACCGTTGACGGATCGAATCGTATTCCGGGACGGGGGCTGCCGTGTGGAAGGACGTCGATCGCGGCACTGCTCGCCGTTCGCGGCATGCGGTCGCAGGACGCCCGGCGGAACTCGATCGTTCCCGTGCGCAGGAACTCACGCAGCTTGCCGGCCGAGTCGCGCTCGAGCGCGGCGTCCGAATGCGCCCGCATCGACCCGCGCGCGACCGAATCGGAGACGCGTAACCGCAGGTCGATCCGGACGAAATCGTTGGAACCGGCGACATTGACCGAATCGCCACGGCGGAGCCAGGAGGCGCCCAGGGCGAAGCCATCCGAATCGACGAGCGTGGCCTCGGCGCTGTCGGACCCGGTGAAACGATCGAGACGGATCCAGCCACGCAGGCCAGCCGGTCCCGGCGCCGCGGTATCTGGCCCGCGTGCCAGCACGGACTGGGCCGACACAAAGCACGCCGCGACGGCGTCCGGCAGCAGCAACGTACCGGAGTCCGCAATCGCCGGACTGATCGTGTCGCCTGACGAGTCGCGCGTGGCATCGCGCGTGCAGGCCGCCAGGAGACACAGAGCCCCGACCGCGGGGAAAAGGCGCATCGCCGGGACGGATGCCTACTTCGCCTTCTTCCGCGACAACTTCGGCCAGCAGACGGGGCAAGGTCCGGCCCCACGGTACTTGTGCCCCCTGCGGCACGTTCGCCAGCCACCGCGATTGGTCGCTGCCATGTCTCCTCCAGGTCACTGCATCGGGTCGGAGCCGGAGTTCAGAGCCCGGGACAGGTGCTTCGCTTGCATGGAGTTGCCCGAACTCTGAACTCTGAACTCCGACCCTGATGCCTATCTCGTTCCCGCGGTCACGAAGGCGCCCGAGTATGACAGCAGAACCGCGCCACGGTCGAACGAGCGGGTGCTGAGCAGGTGCATCTCACCGGCCGCAACGCTTTCGTCGAACAGCCGGCGCCCCTCGATGAGAACCGCCGGGCAGACGATCAGCTGGAACTCGTCGATCACTCCTTCGTTGATGAGCGACTGCGCCAGGGACAGGCTACCCCAGATAACGAGGTCCTTTCCCGGCTGCTGCTTGAGCGTTTCGATTTCCCGCGCGGCATTGGACCGAACGATACGAGCATCGTCCCAGTCGCCCCAGGGCGCACGCTCGAGGGATTTCGAGAACACGACCTTCGGGATGGCGTTGAGCTTGTCGGCAAAGTCCCTCTCCTCCCCCGACGTCACTTTCGGCCAGTACTCGACAAACATCTCGTAGGTCTTTCGGCCGAGGAGAATGGAGTCGACGCCGTCGAGGAATCCCATCTGCCGGCGCGCGAAGCTCTGGTCGCCATTCATGGCGCCGGGAATGAAATCGACGCTGCCATGGGGTCCCGCGGCCATGCCGTCGACCGACACGAACTCCTGCAGGATCAGGTTTCGCATTTACGCCTCGCTGCTGCAGCAGAAAGAACGATACACGAGCAGCTGTCCACCGATCCGGGAGAGCGGGCAGGTAACAGACTCAGCACGTGTCGTGCGTTCCCAGGTTCGCGGTCCAGACTGGCTACCGTGGGTAGCGATCCGGGCGCGGCGCCGGTTACTCCCAGCGCACGGCGGCCCGCAATCCTTCGTCGCCCTTCACATATGATTGCAGCATCGAGATCGCACTCTCGAAGCCGGGAGCATCGGCGGCGATTCGCTCGTCATCGCCGTCGACCCACCGGGCCGACAGTCCATCGCCGGCCTGGAGGCTGCCTGACACCTCGAGGAAATGATCGTCGTCGCGATGCAGTGTCACGACCACGAAGCGTGTCCAATCGAGGCTGCGAAGGGCATTCTCGACCGCGCGCGCGTCAGGCTCCACGGCGTGGATGCGTGGGCGGTTGCCGAGTCCATCTTCGATGAGCAACTGTAGCCTGCCTGACGACAATGCGTCCCGCGCGGGAGTCGCCGGCGTCAGGCGGACAGCGTCACGCCCCGGAGCCTCGCTGAAGTGATGGAAGGTTGCGCGGCACCACTCGATCGATTCACGCCCATACGATCCGAAGACCCATCCCTCGCCAAAGGAACGCCGGAGATCCGTCGGCTCCTGGTTTCCTCCCCACTCATGGTGCGGCGTGCACCCGATCGCGCTCGCGGCGGGAAGAGACTCGGGCAGGAGCCGCAGGATGTACTGGGTCCCCATACCGACTGCCACGATGACACCGGACACCGGCTGCACGATGCCTGGCGTTCCGTACACGAGGCATCGGGATTCCTCCGGCAATTTCCTGGCCAGTCGCTCCCACATCCAGGCCACCACGTCCGGGTGGCACCCTGCCTCGTAGTACGGGTCGGCGGCGTCGAATGCCGGAATGAGCGGCCTCACCCCGGGGGACTCGAGCGCCGAGAGCGGCAATCGATTCGCGGGATGGCTCGCATCAATGAAGATCATGGACCGGACGCTGCGGCGTTCAGAACGTGACTTGAATGCCAGTCGACAGGATGCGGTCCGACTTCCGTAACGGCGCGGTTCCCGCGGCATTGAGCGACGGAAGGTTGTCGAAGCGAAGCTGGTACGACGCCTTCATCGCGACGCGGCTGGACAGTGGTGCCACGACCGTCGTCTCGGAGTTGATGCGATAGTCATCGCTGTCCTCGAGGTTGGGCAGGACTTCCACCCCCTGGAAGAAGTAGCTGTTGGCCGAAAACATGTGCTTCCACGTGCTCGCCGCTCTCAGCGATGAAAAGCTCTCGTTCGTGCCATCGAGGTTGTCCTGCTGGGTCAGCTCGAATCCACCCTCGACATTGAGCTGGTTGATGTCCGTGGCGGCGAGCTTTGCGACCAGCCCGAGCCCTTCGGCAAACCGGGACTTTACGCCGGCAAACTTGTTTCGTTCGAATGCCGTGCGGGCATAGACGGCGAGAATGCCTCCGAGTCCGTAGTCACCCCGCACGGACGCGCGCCAGAGGTTCGACGTCTCGGCGCCGTCGGTTTCACCGTAGATCGCGGCCAGGTCCTGCCTGAACTCCCACCGCGCGAGTCGCCGGATCCACTTCTCGCCCAGCGAGAGTGTGGTGACCGACGTGTTCCCCGACACACTCACGAACCCGAGGTCGGCGTTGAACTCGGACGGCGGGGGCGCATTGTCCTGTGCTCCAGCCATGGAGGGCGCGAGCGTGGCAAGGAGCAGTACGAAGGCCTTGTGCGAATGCGGGCGGGTCATCGGTCGGCGGGGTGAAAGGCGGAGTGATGGTCATAGTATACGCGTCAGCGCTTCCCCACGACCTCATCGACACGCGCCTTCACGAGTTTCCTGACGAGTGCGACGTCCAGCTTCTGGTCGAGCGGAAACCGGACAGTTCCCTTCGATGTTTCGTATCCCGCCAGCTCATCGGCGAATTTCCGGCGGATCGCATCCCCGATCGGATACAGGCTCGTGTGATGCCGGAAGCCGGCGTACCAGACGACGGCCTTGCCTTCGAGCTTCACGCCCGGGATCCGATAGCTGAAACTGTCGACGGCGTCCGGCACGACCACGGCGATTGCCTCGCGGATCTGCTTCAGGACGGCGCGGGCGTTCGGCGGCTGAGCCTCGAGATAGGCCCGAATCTGTCCCGCTACCTGCAGTTCGCTCGACGTGTTTTTCATGGAAGACCGGAGTGACCATCACCACGAGGCCCGGATCGCCGCCGTGCGAAGGTATGGATCCCGTTCTCCGTGATGTATGGACGTTCCATCGGTTCCGCAACGCATCCTGCAATCTCGGCGGAGTACGTGGTCCTGACACGCGAATAAACGAGCGTCTGGCGCCGGCCACGTCTCGCGATGCCATCCTCGATCACCGCCCGTCAGCCCAGAAACCGGGCGCGGTCGCGTTCTGAGGGGATGACGCACCGCGGTGCTGCCACGCGGTGACGATGGCGGGCGATGATCCGATAGAGCAGGTCGCGAAACGGGCGGGGAACGACTTTCCCCAGCTGGAGGAGGCGCCACGGACCGCCCATGTATGACACGACTCGCAGGGCAGCGTCGGAATGGACCAGGATGCGCTCGGGCCTC
>DAIUET010000201.1:0-2442 GCA_036845045.1 Gemmatimonadaceae bacterium
GACCGTCGTGAACGCGACGCGGTGAGGCCGCGTCCATCCTCGCGAAGTGTGCCGATACGGACGTCACGCAAAAGTGGCCCGAGGCCGAATATCAGACCGGCAACAAGCGCGGCGCCGGCAGCGAACAGGATTGAAGTCCATCCCAGCGACGCCCCTGCCAACCGGGGTACGTCAGCCGGCGCAATGCTCAGGAGTGCACGCAAACCCGCGAACGAGAGCCAGATCGCCAGAATCGCAGCCGCTCCGCACAGAATGAGGCTTTCGGACAGGTAGTGAACCGCCATGTGCTTCCGGTCGGCGCCCAGCGCCGAACGGATGGCGGCCTCGCGCCGCCGCGATTCGAGCCGCACGATGAACAGGCCGGCCACGTTGGCCCCGGCAATGAGCAGCACCAGCAGCACCGCGGCAAACAGCATCCACATGGTCCTCGCCAGTGATGGACCCAGTACCGAATCCTTGAGGGGTGCGGCTTCGCCCCTGAAGTTGTACTGCTCCATGAAGCGAACCGAATAAGCGTTAGGCACGACCTCAGGCAGCTGACGGGTCAGCCTGCTGATTTCCCGCCGCGCGTCCTCCATTGTGTTGCCCGGCGCCAGGCGTCCCACGCCGACGCTGGGATGGTTGTTCCAGTGCGGACCGGCCGGATTGATTTTCATGGGGACCCAGACGTCCATCGTGACGCCAGCCAGCGCGGCGGCTGACGAGAACGGCCCGGGCAGGGGAAGAGTCAATCCCGGCTGCGTGACGCCGATGATCTCATAGGACGCGTCACTGGTTTCCAGAAGTGTGCCGACGATCCGCGGGTCGCCTCCAAACCGACGCTGCCAGAACTCGTAGCCCAGAACGACGCGCCGGCTGCTATCGGGGAGGTCGTCGTCGGGCGTGATCAGCCGCCCGCGAGACGCGCGGGCGCCGAGGACATCGAACATCGAGGACGTAACCAGCGCCGCGCGTACGATCTCGGCATCCCCGTCGCCGGTGACGGTAAGTCCGAAGGTCCGGTACATGCCCAGACTGCGGAGCGTCTTCGTGTTCTCGCGGAAATGGAGGTAGCCGCCGGTGGACAGGCCCCATTTGCGTTCGCCGCTCCCCGGTACGGTCGCGGGGTGCAGGATCGACACGAGTTCGTGGGCGTTCGGATACGGCAGAGGACGGATCACGACGGTATCGAGCACGGTGAAGATCGCGGTCGTTGCACCAAGACCAAGCGCCAGCGTGAGGAGCGCCATGAATGAGAACGCCGGCGTCCGAAGCAGAACGCGAACGGAACGTCCCGTCTCACGGCGCAGAGTGTCGAAGAGCTCGAAGCGACGATCCTGTCTCATGGTTTCCTCATCGATTTGTCGTGCCATCCTGTGCCACGTTTCCCGGTCACCAAACCGGCGATGGACTTCCGCTTCCGCCTGCTCGCGAGACATTCCCGACGCTACGAATTGCTCGATGCGCTCCTCGAGATGGAAACGGAATTCCTCGCGGAGCTCTGCGTCGATGCGCCGCCGCGAGGCGGGGAGGCTGAGGGCGCGTCTGCGGTGGCGAGGCTCGTTACTCATCGCGCGCCGGCGCCCCGTGCCGCGATCACCATGCCCACAGCCTCGGTATACCGGGCCCACCGGGACAACTCGGCGGTGAGCTGCTTCCGCCCCTGCGGCGTAAGGCGATAGTACTTGGCCCTGCGGTTGCTCTCTGAGTAGCCCCATTCCGCCGACACCCACCCGCGTTGCTCGAGGCGGTGGAGGGCCGGATAGAGCGCCCCTTCCTCTATCATCAGACGCTGTTCCGTGATGGTCTCGATCCATCGCAACACCCCGAGGCCGTGCATCGGCCCCCAGGCCAGCGTCTTGAGAATGAGCAGGTCAAACGTGCCACGTATGAGCTCGAGGTCCGATCCGGCCATCCTGCCTCCCGTGTGGCATGTGAGACACCGCCTTCTCACCTAAGGTTTATAGGGGTCCGGTTCCCCACCATCGCAGGGATGGTGTAGCGGCCGGGTTGTGGAGCCAAACGGGTAAGCGGTATTCTCTTCGACCCAAGCGACCGGGAGAGTGAACCGATGGCGAAGCCGCTCAAGACCCAGCGCAACACGACCAGCGTGAAGGCGTTCCTGGACGCGGTCCCCGACGAGCACCGTCGGCGGGACGCTCACGCGGTGGCGGCGATGATGAAGGAGATCTCGGGCGAGAAGGCCGCGATGTGGGGGAACAGCATGGTCGGCTTCGGCAGCTACCACTACCGGTACGCCAGCGGACAGGAAGGTGACTGGCCGCTGGTGGCGTTTGCGCCGCGGAAGGACAACCTGACGCTGTACATCATGCCGGGCTTCGACACGTACGGCGAACTCCTCGCAAAGCTCGGGAAGCACAGGAAGGGCGTATCATGCCTCTACATCAAATCGCTCGATGACGTGCACCTGCCGACGCTGAAAGCGCTCGTCAGGCAGTCCGT
>DAIUET010000201.1:2542-6082 GCA_036845045.1 Gemmatimonadaceae bacterium
AATCGCTCGATGACGTGCACCTGCCGACGCTGAAAGCGCTCGTCAGGCAGTCCGTCGCGCACATGAGGCGGAAGGTGAAGGCGCGCGATCCCAGGGCATAGACTGCCGCACGCACGGCGTGAGGCCTGTTGCTGCAGATTGTGGTTGTTGGGTGCTGGTTACATCACTGGTGAGGCTGAAGTAGCGTTCATGCACGGTTCACCAGCTGCACATGTCCCTGTCAATTGATGCGAATCGCTGGCTCATCGATTCCGGGAATCGGATGCGCCGGGTCGGAACTGATCCAGTCGGTCATCCCTCGCTGTGCCGATCCGCTGCATTCGTCCCATTCGACAAATCCGAGTTCCTGACATCGACGATCTGCTGAACGAGACTTTCGCATCTTTTTTTTTGCACTGGTGCGGTGGTGGTGCACCCTTGTTCCCTTGCACGGGGAGGTCACATGAAGTGGATTACTCGTACTCGCCCCAAGATCGACCGCATCGCCTGTCCCTGGTTGATCAGACGATTCATCGATGCCGACGCCGAATTCATCTTCGTGCCGGCGGACCAGGTTCACGAACAGGCGGCGACGCTCGACGCGATCCCCTTCGATGTCGAGGGCGTTGAATTGAGCCACGACGGACCGCTCTGCAGCTTCGACGCGATTCTCAGGAAGTACGAGTTGACCGATCCCGCGCTGCAGGAGATCGCCGTCATCGTGCGCGGCGCGGACACCGAGCACCTGGAACTCGCGCCGCAGGCCGCCGGCCTGCTGGCCATCTCCCTGGGTCTGAGCCGTAACTTTGCCGATGACCACGAACAGCTGGCACACGGCATGGTCATTTACGACGCCTTGTACGCCTGGTCGAAGCACGCGCGCTCGGAGCGACACACCTGGAATCCGCAGCGTGGCCCGACTCCCCTTCCTGCGGCCGTCTGACCATTCCGAAGGAAGGAAGCCGCACGGAGTCCATCCTTGGCCCTCGATCTCACTGCCGACGACGTTTCCCATTCGTACAACGGCCAGCCCGCTCTCGAAGGCGTCTCGGTGCATGTTCCACCGGGTACCGTCACCGCGCTGATCGGCGAGAGCGGATCCGGGAAGACCACGCTGCTCCGTTGCTTCAACAAGCTGGTGGAACCGGATCAGGGCCGCGTGCGCATCGGCGGGTTGGACGTCCGCCAGGAGAATCCGGAAGCCCTGCGGCGCCGCCTGGGGTATGTGCCTCAACATGGTGGACTCCTTCCGCACTGGACCGTGCGGCGGAACGTCTCGCTTGTGCCGCGTCTCTCGAACCACGCGTCGCCTGACGAGTCGGCCGACGATGCGCTCACCAGGGTCGGGTTGCCGCCCAGGCAGTTCGGCGACCGCCTGCCTCACGAGCTGTCGGGTGGGCAGCGGCAGCGGGTCGCGCTGGCCCGGGCGTTCGCGGCACGGCAGGACGTGGTCCTGATGGATGAGCCATTCGGCGCGCTCGACGCGATCTCCCGTGCCGAAGCGCATGCCGCCTTCGAAAAGGTCCGTACGGAACTCGGCTTCACGGCACTGCTGGTCACGCACGACCTGGCGGAGGCCGCCCGGCTTGCCGACATCCTGGTGGTCCTCCGGAACGGGAGAATCGAGCAGGCAGGCACCGCGCGGGAACTGCAACACTCGCCTGGAACGCCCTATGTGCGTGCCCTGTTCGAGCAGGCGCGCGCGGCGCACGCTGCGTTGTCGGCGGGTGATTCGTGAGGGTACTCGCTCTTGTCACCGTGATCTGCCTGACGAGCGCCGCCGGTACCGTCGCATCGCAGGGACCGGACGCCGAACGGCGGCCGGTGATCGTCGCGTCCAAGCCCTTCGGCGAGTCGTACCTGCTCGCGGAGCTTTTCGCCCAGGTCCTCGAGTCGAGGGGAATCGCGGTCGAGCGACGTCCCGGGTTGGGCGCAACGGAGATTGCCTTCGGGGCCCTGCGATCGAATGCAATCGACGTGTACCCGGAGTACACGGGCACGGGCCTGCTGGCGATCCTCCACGAGACGCTCGATAGCGCCATGGGCGCCGATCCTCGCCGCATCTACCAGTTCGTCGCCCGCCGTTTCGCCGATGCGTACGGCGTCCGGTGGCTCCCACCCCTCGGGTTCCAGAATGGTTACGCGATCGCGGTACGCCGGGATCTCGCGGGAAGGCTCAACCTGCGCACGCTGTCGGACCTCGCCCGCGTGGCCCCTGACCTGACCGCCGGACTCACGTCGGACTTCATCGGGCGGCCCGACGGACTGGCGGGACTGGCGGACGCCTATGGGATGCGGTTCAGGACCGTCCGTCCCCTGGCGCCGGCGGTGAAGTACGTCGCGCTCGCCGAGTCGGCGGTGGACGTGATCGACGGCTATTCCACCGATGGGCTGCTGGCGAAATACGACCTGGTAACGCTGGCCGATGACCGGGGATTCTTCCCACCATACGAAGCGGCGGCGCTCGTGTCGCCGCGCCTTGCCCGGGACCGTCCCGACGCCATCGCCGCGCTGGGCCTCCTGAGCGGGCGCCTGGACGAGGCGGTGATGCGGGAGTACAACCGTCGGATCGAGGTCGATGGCGTGGCGGTCGACCGGGTTGCCGCCGAGGTGCTGGTTGCGTTAGGCATAACGAGCGGTGGTGCGCCGGCACTTCCGGAGGCTTCGGAACGCTCATCGTCAGGCTTCATGGCCTTTCTGTGGGACCGCCGGGCGGAGACCGCGGCCCTCGCGCTCCGGCACCTGCAGCTCGTCCTGCTGGCGCTCCTGGCCGCTGCCCTCATGGCCGTTCCGCTCGGGCTGGCGCTCGAGCGGGTGCCCGCGGCGGCGGAAGGAGTGGTGGGAGCGCTCGGAGTGCTGCAGACGATACCGAGCATTGCACTCCTGGCGTTCATGATCCCCCTCCTGGGTGTCGGCGTGTGGCCGGCGCTCGTGGCGCTCTGGTTGTACGCGTTGTATCCGATCGCGCGGAACACGTATACCGGTGTGCGGTCGGCCGATCCCGCGGCCGTCGAGGCGTGTGAGGCGATGGGCGCGACCGCGGTACAACGCCTGTTGTGGGTACGGCTGCCGCTGGCGGCACCGATTGTCATTGCCGGCGTGAGGACGGCGGCGGTGATCACGGTCGGCGCGGCGACACTGGCGGCGTTCATTGGCGCCGGCGGCCTGGGTGAGCCCATCGTTACCGGACTCGCCTTGGCCGACTCCCGGCTGATTCTTTCGGGCGCTCTGCCGGCAGCGGTACTCGCGCTGGTAGTCGACGGCGCGCTGTCTCTTGTCGAGCGTGCTGTTCGGCCGGCCCACCTTCGGGTGCGGAGACCGGCGAGCACTGCCGTCTAGACGCGGTGGGCGCGGCGCTGCGGCGGAACCGAGCTGACAGCCGAGGAGCGTGGACGGCAAAAGAAGAGCCCCCGCGGAAGATGGGTTTAGCATCTTCTGCGGGGGCTTTTCCGCTGGCGGTGATTGGCGATTCGGTTCGATGCGCTGCACCGGAGTGCAGTCACGCCAATCATCTTGCCCTTGTCAGACGGGTCTGACTCAGGTGTCTCGCTGCCCGCGAGA
>DAIUET010000202.1:0-1304 GCA_036845045.1 Gemmatimonadaceae bacterium
ACCCGACGCCACGACGCGTCCTGGCCGATCGCCTCATCCGCGACGGCGTGGTCACCGAGGAGGACGTCGTGGCGGAGGAGAACGCAGTGATGGAGGGGCTCGAGGCCGCACACGGCAATCGCGAGGCGGCGCCGGATCACGTGGCCGACGAACTCGCGCCCGCCGCGGTCCCACCGGGTCCGACGGAGGTCCGCGCCGAGCTGCTCGTCGCGCTCAACGAACGGCTGCTGACCTGGCCGGAGACGCTGCACGTGCATCCGCGCCTGGTAAAGCAGCTCGAGCGGCGTCGCGAGGCGGTGGGTGAAGCCGGTGGCATCGACTGGGGTCACGCTGAGTCGCTGGCGTTCGCGACGCTGCTGGTGGAGGGCGTCGACGTCCGGCTGACGGGACAGGACACCGAGCGGGGTACGTTCTCGCACCGGCACGCGGTCCTGTATGACGCGGAGAACGGTTCGACGTGGACGCCGCTCCAGCACCTGCCTAACGCATCGGGGCGCTTCGAGGTCTGGAACAGCCCGCTCACCGAGATGGGCGTGCTGGGCTTCGAGTACGGGTATTCGACGGCGCACCCCGAGGCGCTGGTGCTCTGGGAGGCGCAGTTCGGCGACTTCGTGAACATGGCGCAGCCCATCATCGACCAGTTCATCGCCGCCGACACGGCCAAGTGGGGACAGGACTCGTCGGTTGTTCTCCTGCTGCCGCACGGGTACGAAGGACAGGGCCCCGAGCATTCCAGCGCGCGGCTGGAGCGGTTCCTGCAGCTCTGCGCCGAGGGCAACATGCGCGTGGCCTACTGCACGTCGCCGGCGCAGTACTTCCACCTGCTGCGCCGGCAGGCGAAGGATCCGGTCCGCCGTCCGATGGTGCTCATGCAGCCCAAGTCGATGCTGCGATTGCCGGCCGCCGCGTCGAAGCTGGAGGACCTGACGCAGGGCGGCTTCCGGCGGGTGATCGACGATCCGGGCGTGCCGTCCCGCGACGAAGTCACCCGGCTGGTCTTCACCACCGGGAAACTGTATTACGAGCTGGTGGCCGAAGGGCGGCCGGGTCACGTGGCGGTGGCGCGTGTGGAGGAGCTGTATCCCTGGCCGCACGAGGACGTGTCCCGCGTGGTTGATGCCTACCCGAACGTGGTGGAGATCATGTGGGCCCAGGAGGAGCCGAAGAACATGGGCGCGTGGAGCTTCGTAGCCCCGCGACTCCGTGCGTCCGCGGGCAATGCCCTGATCATCCGCTACGTCGGCCGGCCGTAGCGGGCGAGTCCCGCCGAAGGGCACTTCGCCTCCCACCAGGCGGAGCAGGCG
>DAIUET010000202.1:1314-6067 GCA_036845045.1 Gemmatimonadaceae bacterium
GCCTAACGTGGCCGGGATGCGGGCGCCGAGGCTGGGGGCGGTTCGGTGAAACTGCGGATGTGGGATGTGGGATGTGGGAAACGACCCGTACGCCTGGTACCTCGACGCCGCACTCGAGCCCTGTCGCTTCGCTGGGCAGCGGCAGTTCCCGCCTGCTGTCTCTTCCTGACAACTCAAGCCGATGCGCAGGATCGCGGCGCTTCGGCGCTGGGTGCCGCGCTGCGCGGGCTTGGCGTCAACACGCGCGTCCTGGTCATCGGCGCGCACCCGGACGACGAGGATACGCAGGTCATCGCCTGGCTGTCCCGCGGCCGCCACGTCGAAACGGCGTACCTCTCACTGACGCGCGGCGACGGCGGGCAGAACGCGATCGGCAATGAACTGGGCGAGGCGCTCGGCGTCATCCGGACCGAGGAGCTGCTGGCAGCCCGGCGCGTGGATGGGGGGAAGCAGTTCTTTACCCGCGCCTACGATTACGGCTTCAGCAAGAACGCCGAGGAGGCGTTCACGCAGTGGCCGCCCGACTTGCTGCTGCGGGACGTGCTGACCGTCGTGCGGTCGTTCAAGCCGCACGTGATCATCAGCGTGTTCACAGGGACACCCCGAGACGGTCACGGGCAGCACCAGGCGGCGGGGATCCTGGCGCGCGAAGCCTGGGATTGGTCGGCGGACACGATCCGCGTGCCGCGTTCGGCGACCGCCGGGTACGGCGCGTGGACGGTGTCGAAGTTCTACCGTGGCGCGAGTTTCCGCCGCGACAATGCCACGATCTCGTTCAACGTGGGCGAATATGACCCGGTGCTGGGGCGGTCGTACGCCGAGATCGCGGCGATCAGCCGGTCGCAGCACCGGTCCCAGGCATTCGGCACGCTGCAACCGTTAGGCGTGCGGCTCGATTACCTGCAGCGCGAGGCGGTGCGGGTCCCGGCCCCCGAGGACCCGAAGGCGGAGCGGTCGATCTTCGACGGGATGGATACGACCTGGGCCCGATTCCGCGCCGGCGCGAGGGATGCCGCAGCGCGGGCGGCGATCGATTCGCTCCCGCAGTTTTTTGTTGCGGCGCGGGCATCGTTCGACGCGTACGCCCCGGAAAAGTCCATTCCAGCACTCGCGCGGCTCCAGCGCGTGCTGTCCCGCGTCTGCACCATGGAGTCGGACGATCCGTGCACGGGGCCCTCGGGAGGTCGGGGGCCGGCCAGTCCCGCGTCCGGCTACCTCGCCGGGAGCCCGCCCGGCGGGATTGCCGAAGGGGATGTTGGTCGCGCGGTTGGGGTGGCACTCCACCGCGTGGAGCAGGCGTTGAAGCTTGCGACGGGCGTTGCAGTGGATGCCGTCGCGCCGCGGGAACTCTGGTCGATGGACCAACCCGTGAATGGGACGGTTACCCTCTACAACCGGGGCCGCGCCACGGTGCGAGTGGTCGACCACGTGAGTGTGGACACGATGACGGCCGATCATCGGCCGGTTGTCCCAGTGCTTCCCGACAGCGCTTTCGTCCGGCCGTTCACCGGAAGGCCGTTCGTGCGAGCGGCGCAGCCAACTGCACCATGGTGGCTGGCCAGGCCGCGCTCGGGCGCGATGATGGCGAACCTGCCGATCGTGACGGACGAGGGCGCGGTGGTGCCTGGTGCACGCATCTCACTCAGCCTCCAGGTCGACAGCGCGTCGTTCACGATCACGGAGCCGGTCGTCTACCGGTACGCCGACCAGGTACGCGGCGAGATCAGGCGACCCATCGCCGGGGTGCCCTCCGTTTCCGTGTTGCTCGACCAGGAGGTCGAGTACGCGCCGGCCCGGGCACCGATCGAGCGCGAACTGCGCGTGCAGGTGTGGCAGCCGGACACGACGGCGCGTGACGTCCAGGTCGCGCTGCGCCTTCCGAACGGTCTCACCGCGGACTCGGCGTCGCGGACCGTTTCGCTTCCGCCACTCGGTGTGGCTCGTTCGGTGGCATTCCGGATCCGTGGCCGGTTGCCCGTCGGCCGGCACGTCATCGAGGCCGTGGCGACCGCGGACGGCAAGGAGTATGCGCAGGGGTACACGACCATCGACTACGAGCACATTACGCCGCGTCGCATGTACCGCCCCTCGCGGCTGGCGATCGAGGCCGTCGATGTCGCGATGACGAGCGGCATGCGCGTCGGCTACATCCAAGGCGTCGGTGACAACAGCGCCCCCGCTCTCGAGCAACTCGGTGTCTCCGTCGTCCGGCTCGATCCGGCGACGTTGGGCCAGGCGGATCTCGGGGGGTTCGCCGCCATCGTCATCGGTCCGCGCGCCTACGAATCACTGCCCGCGCTGGTGGCCAATAATGGCCGGCTGCTCGACTATGCACGACGGGGCGGCACACTGGTGGTGCAGTACGGCCAGTACGAGATGATGCGCCCCGGCATGATGCCGTACCCCATCAGCATCAACAGGCCGCACGATCGCGTCACGATGGAGAACGCCCCGGTCACGATCCTCGACTCGACAGCCAGCGTGATGCGCTCCCCCAACCGGATCACCGCGCGTGACTTCGAGGGCTGGATCCAGGATCGCTCGCTGTACATGCCGCGGACGTTCGATCCCGCGTACACGCCCCTCCTGGCAATGAGTGACCCGGGAGAGGCCCCGAACCGGGGCGCGTTGCTGATCGCACCGCTGGGCGAGGGGACCTACGTGTACACGACACTCGCCTTCTTCCGGCAGCTGCCTAACGGGGTTCCGGGCGCGGCGCGGCTCTTCCTCAACCTGCTTGCCGCCAAGGCGCCGCGCACCGCGCAGTAAAACGATGGCGCGCGCGCCGAGCGAGCGGGGGAATGGTCCTGGGGCCGCGTCGTCCTGACGTCAACGGCTGGCCACGGCGCGACACGGCGCGGTAAGTTCTCCGGGCCGCCACCCGGAGCGTCCGTGCAGCAAAAACCGCCCAGCAGGTTCCGCCACGTGCTGATCCGCGTCATGACCGTCCAGGTCATCAGCCTCGCCGTGCTGTGGTGGCTGCAGTCCCGCTACGGGCGTTAGGCGCATGCACTGGATCAACTGGGTGATCGTCGTCGTCTACCTGGTGTACGTCGTCACCGACGGGCTCCGGCGGGCGAAGGGGACGCAGCACATCGAGGGGTATTTCCTGGCCAACCGCAACCTGCCGTGGTGGGCGGTCGGCCTCTCGGTCATGGCCACCCAGATGTCGGCGGTGACGATGATCGGGACGACGGGGCAGGGCGCGACCGACGGCATGCGCTTCGTCCAGTTCTACTTCGGCCTGCCGGTCGCGATGGTGATCCTGGGGGTGACGCTGGTGCCGTTTCTGCACGGCGCCAGGGTCTACACCGCGTACGAATACCTCGAACGGCGCTTCGATTCGAAGACCCGTTCCCTGACGAGCTTCCTCTTCCTCGTCTCGCGCGCGATGTCGTGCGGCGCGATCATCTCCGCCCCCGGCATCGTCTTCTCGGCCATCTTCGGCTGGCCCCTCCTCTGGTCGGTGGCACTGATCGGAATTCCCACCGTGGTCTACACGATGTTCGGCGGAGTCCAGGCGGTCACCTGGGCGGACGTCAAGCAGATGGTCCTGATCGTGGGCGCCCTGCTGGTCATTGCGGTCTTTCTCGTTATGCAGCTTCCGGTCGGGCCGGACGCCGCCATGCGGGTGGCGGGCGCCGCCGGCCGCGTCCAGGTCTTCGACTTCGACTTCGACGTCACGAAGCTGTACACGTTCTGGTCGGGAATCATCGGCGGGACCTTCCTGATGCTCTCGTACTTCGGGACGGACCAGAGCCAGGTGCAGCGGTACCTGACGGCGCGGTCGGTGGACGAGGCACGGAGCTCCCTGCTGATGAGCGCGTACTGGAAGATCCCGCTGCAGGCGCTGATCCTGCTCATCGGCGTGCTGATCTTCGTGTTCTACCTGTTCCGTCCGGCGCCGC
This sequence comes from Gemmatimonadaceae bacterium, assembly GCA_036845045.1. Taxonomy (GTDB): domain Bacteria; phylum Gemmatimonadota; class Gemmatimonadetes; order Gemmatimonadales; family Gemmatimonadaceae; genus JABWBJ01. The sequence goes on from DAIUET010000202.1 coordinate 5,223, forward strand.
TGCTCTACAACCCGTCGCACGAACAGCGCGTCCGCGCGGCGGATCCGGCGGGCTACGCGATCCTCGAGGAGCGGTACCGCGTGGAGTTCGAGAACCGGCGCAACGCCGCCACGGCGTTGGCGGATGCCGGGGCAGGGGACGCGATCGGCGCGCGCCTCTTCGTGGCGTCGGACTCGGCGGTGCAGGCGGTGCGGACGGAAGCCCTGGCCATGGCGGGCACCGTCACCGGGGAGCCCACGCGCGACGTCAACTACGTCATGCCGAGCTTCGTCCTCAACCACCTGCCGTTAGGCATGGCCGGCATCTTCATCGCGGCCGTCATGGCGGCGGCGATGTCCTCGATCGCCGCCGAGCTGAACTCGCTCTCGACCGCGACCGTCATCGACTTCTACCGGCGGTGGTACCGCCGCGAGGGCAGCGACGCCCATTACCTCCTCGTCTCCAAGGGGGCAACGGCGTTCTGGGGCCTCTTCGCCTGCTTTGTCGCCGTCCAGGCAGGTTCCCTCGGCTCCCTCATCGAAGTGGTGAACCGGTTCGGATCGTTCTTCTACGGCTCCATCCTTGGCGTCTTCCTGCTGGCGATGATCCCGCGGGCGCGTGCCGTCGGCGCCTTCTGGGGCCTTATCGCCGGGATGACGGCGGTTGCCGCGGTGTCCTTCGGCCTGCCGCAGGTCGCGTTCCTGTGGCACAATGTCATCGGAGCGGTGGTGGTTGTAGCGGTCGGGCTCGCGCTCTCGCTGGGAGCAACACCAGTGACTAGTGACCAGTGACCAGTGACCAGTGACCAGTGACCAGTGACCCGGCACCTCCTGCATCTCCGGCTCCCGTAACCCGCTCGCGTCCGA
>DAIUET010000203.1:0-5991 GCA_036845045.1 Gemmatimonadaceae bacterium
CCCCTTCTCGTGGCCGAATAACTCGCTCTCCAGAAGCGTCTCGGGCAGCGCGCCAACATTGACCGCGATGAAGGGCTTGTTGCGGCGCGGCGACAGGCGATGTATCGCGCGCGCGACCAGTTCCTTGCCCGTGCCGCTCTCGCCTTCGATCAGCACCGTGCTCGAGACGGGCGCGATCTGCTCGACCTGGACCAGCACCTCGCGGATCGCCTCCGATTCACCGATCAGTCCCGTCGTACGCGACAGTTCGCGCCGCCGCAGGATCTGCTTGATCGACTCGACCACTTCGTCCAGCACGACCGGCTTGGAGAAGATCTCGACGTAACCCGCCGCCTGCAGCCGATCGTCGATGGCAGGATCGCGGACATCGGCGAAGCCGATGACGGCCACGTCATCCCACAGCAACTCCCGGACGAGCTGGATGTTGTGCGGATCGAGCAGGCCGCCGGTCATGACGACGAGCGACGGCTTTGACCGGCGCAGCGCCGAGCGAAAGTCGTCCAGCGGCGACACCATCTCCGTCTCGAGCTCCTCCTTTTCGAGAAGCTTGCCGAGGCGGACGGCTGGTTCGACGTCAGTCAGCGTTATCAGTACTGACAAGGTGGAAGCTGGAAGCTGGAAGGTGGAAGGAAGTGCATGGTGCGCAGCTAGTGACCGGCCGGATCGCCTCTGACGATCTGGATGGCGTGGTCGACGATCGGATCGAGCGCGGCGAGGGCGTCGCGCACCCCTCCGGTGGAGCCGGGGAGGTTCACGACCAGGGTACGGTTGCGAACGCCGGCGAGGCCGCGCGACAGCGCCGCCCTCGGGAACGACGCGATCGCCGTCACCCGCAATCGCTCGGCGATCCCCGGCGCCTCCCGTTCGAGGATCACTCGCGTCGCCTCGGGTGTGATGTCGCGGGGGCTGAGACCCGTGCCACCCGTGGTGAGGACGAGGTCGGCCCGGTCCTGGTCGCACCACTCCAGCAGCACGGGGACGATCCGGCTCGACTCGTCAGGCACCAGCGTGCGGTCGACCACGTCCGCGCCACGCGCGCCGGCCCACGCAACGATGGCTTCGCCGGAACTGTCCTCGCGTTCGCCTCTCGAGCCGGCGTCCGAAACGGTCAGAATCGCGATTCTCATCTATCTACAGTCAGAGGCCAGAGTCCGAGGTCAGAGGTTGTGGATGTGCCTCTGACCTCAGACCCCTGTCTCTGACCTATCGGTGCGAAGCATTCTTGTAGAACGGCATCTTCACTACGCTCGCCGGCACACGCTTCCCGCGGACGTCAATCTCCAGCGCCGAGCCTTCACCCGCCGATGCGACCGGGACATAACACGTGCCGATCGGGATGCCCAGACTCGGACTCATCGTGCCGCTGCAGACGACACCTGATGGCGCCCCCTGGCAGAAGACGGGGTATCCATGCCGCGGGAAAACCTTCTCGGACGACGTGAAGCCGACCAGCTTCCGTGTGACTCCTTCGGCCTTCTGCCTGACGAGTGCATCACGACCGGTGAAGTCGCCCTTCTGCAGCTTCACGATCCACCCCAGGTTGGCTTCGTACGGCGTGACGGTGTCGTCGATGTCGTTGCCGTAGAGCGCCATCCCCATCTCGAGGCGCAGCGAATCGCGCGCCCCCAGTCCAGCCGGCGTGACGCGGCCGTCCGCGGTCAGTGCCTTCCAGACCGTCGTCGCGTGCGCGTTCGGGAGGTACAGCTCGAAACCGTCTTCCCCGGTGTAGCCCGTGCGGGACACGACCACGTCAGGCACTCCAGCGACGGATCCCGTCCTGAAGTGGTAGTACTCGATGGGTTCGAGGTCGACGTCGGTGAACGGCTGGAGGATCTGGTGCGCCATGGGGCCCTGCAGGGCGAGCAGCGCGGTCTCGTCGCTCACGTCGGTCATCACGCAGTCGAAAGCAGCGGCAGCCGGCGAGATGTGCGCCCAGTCCTTGGTGGCGTTCGACGCGTTTACCACGATCATGACGTGGTCGGCGAACCGGTACACGAGGCAGTCGTCGACGAACGTGCCACGATCGTTCAGCAGGGCCGAGTACTGCACCTGGCCGACCTCCAGCGATGCCGCGTTGTTCGTCGTGACGCTGTTGACGAAGTCGATCGCTCCCGGCCCCTTCACGAGGAACTCGCCCATATGTGAGACATCGAACAGGCCCGCCCGCTCCCGGACCGCCTTGTGCTCGGCGGTGATTCCGGTCGGGTATTGCACCGGCATCTCATAGCCGGCAAAGGGGACGATCTTCCCGCCCAGCGCGACGTGGATGTCGTGCAAAGGGACTCGCTTCAAGCCAGCGTCGGTGGTCATCGGCGGCAAAGTCGGAGGTTATCCCGTCAAAACGGGACCCTGAATATGCCACTCCGGCAGGACCGATGACTAGACGAGCCCGGAGATCTCTAGCCGGGGTCCTGGAGCTCCTTCAGAGCGGCGGCGACTTCGGCCGGATGAGCGGAGGCATCACGAACTTTCTCGAAGGTGCGAGCGACGCGCCCCTGGGGGTCCACAATGACTGTCGAGCGCACGACGCCCATGTACTCCTTGCCCAGGAACTTCTTCTTCTGCCACGCCCCGTACGCTTCGGCGATCGTGTGATCAGCATCGGCGAGCAGGGTAAAGGGCAAGTCGTATTTCGCCTTGAACTTCGCCTGCTTCGCCACCGAATCGGGGCTGGCGCCGAGGACCACCGCATCGAGTCCCTCGAACCGAGGGAAAGCGTCGCGAAACGCGCACGCTTCGGCTGTTCAACCAGGGGTGTCGGCCTTGGGGTAGAAGTAGAGGACGACCCACCGTCCGCGATAATCCCTGAGCGAGACGCGTTTCCCCTCGTCGGTGTCCGCCGTGAAATCCGGCGCGGCCTCACCGGCCTTCAGATCGCGCACTTCTCCTCCAGGCTGTCGGTGATGGCGGAGATGTGCAGGATCAGTTCTTCGGCGGCTTTCGGTGGTCCATCCCTCCCGCACGGTGGTCCTGTCGCTGGAAGGCGATGAACTCGCGGATCGCGTCGAGCGCCTGTGGATCCTTCGTGACAATTCGTAGCTCGCCGCCGTGTGGCAGGTCGCGGTAGGTGTAGGTGATCGCGTCGCGTTTGGCCGCCATGACACTGGTGCCGGGCACCTGCTGCATATGGACGAAGGCCGGTGTGCTGAAATCGCCGGACGTGAACGCCTTCGCGATCTCGTTGAGGTGCGTGCGAATCTGTGCCACGCCGGCTGAATCGTCCACATCACGTTGCAACTCGATGCGGCCGCCGTCCGGTAGCACATCGAACTTGTGTGTCGAAGTGTACTGGTCGACGCCCATCGCCTTTTCACCGCGTTGCTGCACTCCGGCAAAGGTGGTATCTGCGCGATGACTGGCGTGACCCGCGTGACTCGCGTGGCCGGCGGTGTCCGGGCGCGCCTGGCCCATGCCGCCGTGCATCATGCCGCCATTCTTCATCATCTGTTCATGCATTGCGACCATACCGCGCTGAACGAGCTCGGTCACTTCCGCCGCGTGTTCCTGGAGCGCGACAACGAGCGCCGAGTCCGTTGACGTCTGCGTTACCACCATGCCCTTCGCGGTCATCTCGGTGACGGTGCGGATCCTGTCCTTGCCCCGATAGATGGCGCGGAGTGCCGCGCTTTCGATCGGCAACCCCGGATCATCCCCCGCGGCGACGCGTCCAGTCATGCTCATGACGTGCTCCCGGATGCGTCGTACCAGCGCCGAGTCGTCCGACTCCGTGACCGTGCGAATGCCGTCGGGCAGGTTCGTCACCGAACGCGTGATCCGGTCGTGGTTGACGACCAGTTCGTGGATCAGGGCCATCTGGGCCATCGTCGCGGAATCGTGACGCATGCCCATCATGCCGCCGCGCATCCCCATGCCGCCCGCGCCCTGAGCACCCGCCACCGCAACTACAAAGGAAAGGCCGCCGACAACGAGAACGGCCGGGAGTATTGCTATGCGATGTCGCAACATGAATTCGACCGAGTGAAGGGTTTCGAATGCCGAGAGGTAGTTCAAACGTAGACGTTCCGGGTGCGCTGCCTCGTCAGGAGACTCCCTACGTTTCGATCGCCTGGTCTGAACGATAGCGGTCCGGTGGCGTTATGGGGCGTGGATCCATGAGATCGCAGGATCTCCAAACGACCTGGTGTACGCCGGGCCGCGAAGGCACGGAGGAGCGAAACCGTCTTGTTGCAAGCGGTGGTCTGGACTTCTAACGTGATTGCAGTATCGCATCATGCGGCGTCGTCCCCAACTCGCTGAGAGTCCAATGCTCATCCGGCACCTCAGGACATCCGTTTTGTGCACCCTGGCGGCGGCGGTCGCTGTCGCCTCCGATATCCGCGCACAGGGCACGGGCACGACGCCGGTCGACCAGGGAAGGCGTGTCGAAGCCCGGAACGGACTCGTCACCTCGGCCAACAGCCTCGCCAGTGACGCCGGCGTGCAGATGCTGCGAGCGGGCGGAAACGCGGTTGACGCCATAGTCGCCGCGGCATTTGCCGTGGGTGTCGTTGAACCGCAGATGTCGGGACTCGGCGGCAGCGGGTCGGCGACCGTGTGGATGAAACGCGACGGGAAGCCGGCGTATATCGACTTCTACGCTGCGCAGCCCGTCGACGCCTGGCGCGGCCACACCCGACCGGCCACTCCACCCGGGCGCGCCGGGCGCGGCGCAGCGCCCGAAGGCGCGGGTCGTGGCGGTCGCGAGGGGCGAGGGGCGGCGCCAGCGGAGGAAGGTGCCGCAGCCGCCGCGGGTGACATGACCGTCGTCGGCGTCCCCGGCGGCGTCGGGGGCCTGCTCGCGCTGCACGAGAAGTACGGCGCCCTCTCTCGCGAACAGGTCCTCGCCCCAGCGATTCGAATCGCCGAGGAGGGATTCCCGGTCGGACAGATCCTGGCGGGATTCATCGCCGGCGCCCAGAACAGGATGCGGCCCTACCCGAAGGCGCTCGCGCTCTACTTCCCCGGCGGCAAGGCGCTCGTCGCCGGCGATGTGCTCAAGAATTCCGAGCTGGCCACCAGCCTCCGGCGAATCGCGAAGGACGGACGCAAAGGATTCTACGAAGGACCAACGGCCGAGGGCGTGGTGGCGGTGCTCAATGCCGGCAGAAATCCGATTCGCGCGTCCGACTTCGCGAAGTACGAGCCCCAGTGGAAACGTCCGCTGTGCACCGACTATCGCGGCTACACCATCGTGACGGCGGCGCCACCGCAAACGGGCTACCAGGTGCTCCACGCGCTCGAGCTGCTGGAACCCTTCAACCTGAAGTCGCTTGGCCTGCCGACTCAATCAGCGAAGGCGTTCGACGTGATGGTGTCGGCGTTGCGTGCCGGCCAGGCGCAGACGCGTTACAACAGTGACCCGAACTGGGTTGCGGTTCCCGCCAACGGACTGTCGTCGGCTTCATTCGCCGCCACTCGTAAGGCGCTGGTGGGAACCGGCATCGCGGTGGACAGCATTCCAACGGACGACCCTGCCCGCTTCGACAACTCACCTCCACCTGGTGAGTGCGGCAAGTACGACCCGTACGGAGCGGCTGCGCCGGTCCCTGGCGCGCCCGGACCGGGGCCGCGGGACTTCGACGATGTGGGCGAACGGTCCGGTGAGACCGACGGCGAAACAACACACCTGTCGGCAGTGGACAAGGACGGCAACGCCGTTTCGTTGACGATCACGAACAGCAGCGTGTGGGGGTCAGGCGGGTTCGCGGAGGGCTTCTTCCTCAACAACTCGGGCTTCCGCTTCACCAACGAGAACATCAACGCGCCCACGCGCATGCCCTGGCGCATTCGCAACACGACGATAGCGCCGACGATCGTGATGAAGAACGGGCAGGTCCAGGTCGTGATCGGTGCTCCTGGTGGCGGACGCATTCCGACCGAGATCCTGCAGGTGCTGGTCTATATCCTCGACTATGGACTCGATCCGCTCGACGCGGTGAAGCTCCCGCGGATCTTCACGTCACCGCGGAATCCGCAGGTGCAGCTCGAGCA
>DAIUET010000204.1:0-5981 GCA_036845045.1 Gemmatimonadaceae bacterium
CGGTGTCCGTTCACCTGCGCCCGGGCGTGTACGAGTACCAGTTCATCCTGAACGGCAAACAGCGCGTCACCGATCCCACGATGCCGCAGACGTCCAGTGACTTCGGTTCGCCGAATTCGGTGGTGAAGGTCAGCGCCAGGGTGCCGCAATGAGGCGCCTCCTGTCGGTCGCTCCCCTGTCCCTGGCGGCGTTCGCGCTGGCCGGTGTCGCGGCGGTCACGACCGACGTGCGGGTTGAGACGCGCGTCGACGCCCGCATCCGTCCGGCGGTGGCCGCGATAGTGGATTCACTCGATCGGGAAGGTATTTCGCCGGAGCCGCTGATCGACTACGCCCTCGAGGGGACCCAGAAGGGAGGGAACCCCCAGGTCATCATGACCGGGGTGCGGAAGTGGGCCCGTGACCTCCGGCGCGCCCGCCAACTGCTCGGGCCTAACGCGAGCGCGGCTGAGGTGAACGCGGGAGCACAGGCGATCCGCGCTGGCGTGGACGAGCGGCACCTGCAACGCCTGCGTGACGAACGGAAGGGGCAGCGTTATGCGTCGGCGCTGAACACGATGGCGTACCTGATCACCAGCGGAGTCCCGGCGGATACGGCGGCCACCGTGCTGGTCAATGTTGCGCTCGCTTCTGCCTCGGAAGCCGAGATACGTGCCTTGCAGGATGAAGTCGAACGCGACATCAAGGGCGGAACGCCACCAGGATTGGCGACCGTTGCGCGTGCGATGGGTCTGTTGAACGCGATCCAGTCCGGCCGCGACGGCGCTGATGGCGTCGCTCCAGGCACAGCATTACCTTCGACCCGCGGTACGGCGCGCCCCAGTGACCCGATGGCAAACCCGTCCCTCCGGGGATCCGCGGTCGGCAACAAAGGCGACGGAGCCCGCCCACCCGCACCCCGGGGAAAAGACTTCAAGCGCCCGTAGCCCTCTGACGGTATCAGCCGGATCATGCTGCGCGGCGGGGTAATTCACCTCGCCGCGCCACTGTTTGCGGGACTGCTCTGTCCGGGCTTCGCCCGTGCGCAGGCCCCGGTTCGCACTCGCGACGCGAGCTTCGCGGTCGTGCGTTACGAGTCCGGGCTGACCGCCAGCGCGCTGACCCTCTACGACGCCGTCTTCCTCGGCAGCGACCGCTCCACCCGCTCGGGCTACAGCCTCATCTCGTTGTTCAGTGACGGCCGCGTCAGCATGCAGGGCGGTCTCGAAGGGGCGAAGCGCTCGGCGGCGCTACCGGTGGCGTCGCAGTTCCGGAGCTGGTTCCACGCCGTGCGCGGTGAGATGCTGGCGGACGCCGTGACGACCATCCAGACGGGGTTCATGCCCACTGCCGCGCTGACGGGTCGCGCCCGCCTGCGCTTCGAGCGCGACGACCAGGGTGGGCACGCCGAGGCCGCGATTGCCCGTGCGTTCGATGGACGTTTCTGGCAAACGGTGGTCAGCGGAGAAGGGCGCCTGTGGCTCCGCCGCCGCGGCTTCGTCGCCGCATTCCGCAGCACGAGCATGCAGCTCGGCGTCGGGGACGTGCTGACGGATAGCGAAGGGCAGCTCGAATGGACGGCCGGTCTTGGCGTCATCAGCACGTCGTTAGGCGTCCGGCTGGGCGAAGCGCGGCGCGGAACCACCGCGTGGGGCGCGATGACTGCCAGCTGGCCGGTCCTGCTGGATAGCTGGGCCACCATGAGCATCGGCATGTACCCGGCGGACCTCATCCAGAACCTGCCGGCAGGCCGGTTCGCCACGTTCGCGCTCCGCCTGCCGCACGGGCGCTTCCCGGCGCTGCGGGGGCCACCCCCGCTCCCGCCGCCGCCACCGCCACGGATCCCCGATCTGCCGGTTTCATTCCGGCTGGCGATGGTCACCGGGCCGGCGCTCGACTCTACCCACATCCGGGAAGTCCGCGTCTGGGCGCCCGGTGCGCGGGTCGTGGAACTGATGGCCGACTTCGTGGACTGGGTTCCGGTGCCACTCGTCCGCCAGCCCAACGGTGAATGGCACGGGTTCTACCGCATTTCACCGGGACTTCATCGCGTGAACGTGCGGCTGGATGGCGTTGACCTCGACGCCCCGCTGAACTGGCCACAGGAGAAGGACGAATTCCTCGGTACCATCGCCCTGGTCCTGGTCCGGTAGCCGGTGCCTGCGTGCCTGGGGTCAGCCCCCCCCGGGAATCTGCGCTCCTTCGCCCACCGATTTGCGTATCGTGAGTCCGGTTGGTTCACGCGGAGCCGCCATGCCGCGGAGGACCTCCTGAACAACTTTCCGCTACTGGCCAACCACCCCACTCAATACGCCAATACCCAGAATACTTTGCTGGTAGATCTACCCTGACCCGAATGTCCTCGTGATGAAAACATCGAGAACGCTGCTGCTCGCCGGAGTTTCCACGACGGTGCTGACTGCCCTGCCGGGCCACGCGCAGGGAGGCCCTCGAACGCAGGCTGAGCGCACGAACTATATGGAAACATCGTCGCACGAGAGCGTAACGGCGTTCATCGACAGCCTGGGACGGTTGGGGCGCCCCATGGCTGTGGGCGTGATGGGCAAGACCACCGAGGGTCGCGACCTGGCGTACGTGATCGTGTCCCGGCCGCTGTTCGGCACGCCCGAGGCGGCGCGGCGGTCCGGGCGTCCGATCGTGTTCGTGCAGGGCAACATCCACTCGGGCGAAGTGGAAGGGAAGGAGGCCCTCCAGGCCCTGGTCCGTGACCTGCTGCTCGAAGCGCGCCCCAATGTGCTCGACTCCATCGTGCTGATCGCGCTGCCCAACTACAACGCCGACGGCAACGAGCGGCTGGCGCCGCAGGCCCGCAACCGGGGCGCGCAGAACGGACCGGAAATGGTCGGCACCAGGCCTAACGCGACGGGACTCAACCTGAACCGCGACTACATGAAGGCCGACGCGCCCGAAACGCGCGCGTCGCTTGCCATGTTCAATGCGTGGGACCCCCACGTGTTCGTGGACCTGCACACGACCAACGGCAGCTACCATGGCTACAACCTGACGTACGCGCCTTCGCACAACCCCGCCGCCGAGTTGCGCGACGCGACGTTTGGCGGTGCGTGGGCACGTGACTCCTTCCTTCCCGAGCTCCGCCGGCGAGTCCGCGAGCGCCACCAGGTCCTGACGTTCGACTACGGCGGTTTCTCCACCGGCGGCGGACGCGGCGGGCGTGGCACTGCGCCCGCCACGGGCATCGTGCCGGCCACACCGCCGACGGCGTGGCGCACCTATGAGCACACGCCGCGTTTCGGGACGAATTACTACGCGCTGCGTGGTCGCGTGTCGGTGCTGAGCGAGGCGTACTCGCACGATCCGTTCGAGAAGCGCGTCCGCTCCACCTACGCGTTCACGCGCGAGTTGCTGTCACTCGTCGCGGAGCGCAGTGGGGCGATCCTGGCGCTTGCGCGCCGGTCGGATGAAGCGCTGCGCCGCGGCGCCTCCACCCTTCCACCGGTCCCGGTGCGGGCGACGATGACGCAGACGCCGTACACCGCCGAGGTGTCGTACGAGGAGATCGAGCGCATGGGCGACTCCACGCGCTACGAGGCCGGGATGCCGCCGGGCTCCCGCCGCACCGGCCGGTTCCGCTCGGCGCCGATGCAGATCTTCGACCGGTTCACGCCCACAGTGACGCGTCCGGCGCCATGGGGCTATGCCCTCGCCGCCAGCGACACCGCCGCGCTCAACCTCGTCAGGCGTCACGGTCTCGAAGTTTCACGGCTCAACGCGGAATGGCGCGGCGACGCCGGTCCCCAGTTTGTCGTGGACTCGACCGTGATCGCGCCGCAGCCGTTCGAGGGACATCGCCTGGTCCGACTCGTCGGGCGCTGGGAACCGGGCCGGCCCGTCGTCCTCCCCGCCGGAACGCATGTCGTGCGCGTTGCCCAAACGTTGGGCATCCTGGCCATGTATCTGCTGGAACCCGAGAGTGACGACGGGATCGTCGCGTGGGATGTCGGGAACCGCTCGGCAGGCGGTGCCGGCACGGCACCGGTCATCCGGCTCGCGTCGGAGCTCCCGGTGGCGATGACGCCGGTCCCGAAGGCCAACAGCCCCTGACGGGTCCTCGTTGACGGCGCCGTCGATGCCCGGTCGCTTCCTTCCACCCGACCCATCCCGGGGCGATGAGAACACGATCGGCGGCTACATGGCCGTCCATGCGCGCCCCGCCGCCTTCCAGGGCAGCGACGGACTGTCGTACAGCGTCGCCATCGAGGCGGAGCGCACCGGCGAATCGGAGCGGCCCTACGGGGCGTATTTCCTGTTCATCCGCTGGCGACGGTTGGGAACGCAGGGGGTCGAGGGCCACCTGGAGACGCCATTCCTCGCCTTCGGGTCCACCGCGGCCTCGGCGCGCGAGTCGTTAGGCACCATGCTGCTCGCCGAGGTCAAGGCGATCCTGGACGACCTGATCCGGGCCGGTTCGCCCGCGCCGTCGCGGCGCTGGTGGGATGTCATGCGGGACGAGGACCAGTGACGCAGGGAGTCGTCCTCCACGGCACCGGCGGCGCGTGGCACGTGCGGTGTGACGACGGCACCACCGTCGTCGCGTCGCTACGGGGGAGCGTCAAGCACGGGAGCGAGGTGAAGCTCGCCGTGGGCGACAAGGTGATGCTGCGGAACGACGCGGGCAGCGCGGAGTGGTCGATCAGCGAAGTGCTTCCCCGCCGGTCGCGGCTGGCGCGGCGCACCCCGGGACGGGCCCGCGGCGAGCGCGTCATCGCGGCCAACATCGACCAGGTCGTCGTGGTGTTCGCGCTCCGCAGGCCCGAACCGCACGTCGCCATGCTCGACCGGTTCCTGATCATCGCCGAAGCCAATGCACTGGCCTCACGCGTGGTCGTGAACAAGGTGGACCTTGCCGATGAAGACGAGGCCCGGGCGCTGTTCGGCGCCTACGAGAAGATCGGATACCCCGTGCACATAACGAGCTGCAAGACAGGCGCGGGTCTCGACGCCCTCGGCCAGCAACTGCGCGGGCGCACCTCCGCGGTCACGGGACCATCGGGCGTGGGCAAGTCGTCGCTGCTCAATGCCCTCTACCCCGGACTCGGCCTTCGCGTCGGCGAAATCAGTGCCTCCGTGAACAAGGGGCGCCACATCACGGTCGGTGCCTACCTGCACCCCCTTCCCGATGGCGGATTCGTGGTGGACACACCGGGGCTCCGGGAGATCGGCCTGTGGGGCGTATCGGCGCGCGAGCTCGACGAGTGCTTTCCCGAGTTCCGCGCGCTGCGCGACCAGTGCCGGTTTGCGGACTGCAGCCACCTGGCAGAGCCCGAATGTGCCGTGCGCGATGCACTGGCAACGGGAGATGTCGACGCTGGTCGTTATGCGTCGTACCAGAAAATCGGCGAGGAACTGGCCGCGCTGGAGAAATACTGAGGCGGATGGGGACGCGGATGCTATTCCCTATTCCCTATTCCCTATTCAGGGCGCCAGCCGCTCGATCACCCAGGAGCCATCCACGTGTCGGTACTGCACGCGGTCATGCAACCGGCTTGGCCGCCCCTGCCAGAACTCGTACAGTCGGGGCGCGAGGATGAAACCACCCCAGTGCGGCGGCAGTGGTACCTCGCCGTCCGGATGTCGCGCCTCCACGTCGCGCACCGCCGATTCCAGCCAGCCGCGGCCGGCGATGACGCTGCTCTGGACGGACGCCCACGCGCCGTATCGCGAACCTAACGGGCGCGTGCGGAAGTAATCCGCAGCCTCGTCGCTGGACATGCGCGAAACCGCGCCCTCGATGCGCACCTGACGCTCGAGCTCCAGCCAGGCGAACGCCAGCGCCGCTTTCGGGTTGGCGTCCAGGTCCTTCGCCTTGCGGCTCCGGAAGTCGGTGAAGAAGCCGAACCCCCGTGCATCCATCGTCTTCAGCAGGACAACGCGGGCCGAGGGCTGTCCGTCGGCGCCCGCGGTGGCGAGTGTCATTGCGTTCGGCTCGGGAACGCCGGCCGCGACCGCCTCGGCCAGCCAGAC
>DAIUET010000205.1:0-5906 GCA_036845045.1 Gemmatimonadaceae bacterium
CCGGCGCGCAACGCGGGCCACAGGCTTGCCGCGACCGCGAAGTCTCAGGCACTGGGTTCGCCAAGCGCCAAGATCCAGAATCCGTGTCCTTCGCGACCTCCTGAACTTCGGGGACCTACTCGGTCCGCAGCGTGCGATTGGGATCGGCCCTGGTCGCCCGCCAGGCCGGGACCAGGCTGGCCATCGCGGCCACCATGATCAGGATCACGGCGACCGACAGGAAGACCAGGGGATCGCGAGCCGATTGTTCGAACAGCAACGGCTGCACCCATCGGGCTACCGCGGCCGCCAGAAGTCCGCCCAGGACCGCCCCGGCTATCGCGAACCCCATGCCCTGTCCCACGACCAGCCGGATGACATGGGAGGACCGCGCACCGAGCGCGATACGCACGCCCAGTTCGTGCATGCGCTGCGTGACGTTGTAGCCGATGACGGCGTACAGGCCGATGGCGGCGACGACCAGGGCCAGACCGCCGAATGCCACGAACAGCGTCGCACCGATTTCCCAGGAACGCCGCTGGTCGCGAAGGATCGTGTCGAGCGGCCAGGCGGTGACGTACGCCTGGCCCGGCATTACTCGTTGCAGAACCCTTCGGACAGTCTCCACCTGCGCCGAGGGCTCACCGCGCATCCGCAGCATCAGGAAATCGTTCCGGACTGGCCTGACTTGTTCAATCGGGAGGTAGTATCGGAACCGCCGCGTGTCGGTGAGGCTCTGCTGCACGGCATCTTCGGCGATGCCAATGACAGTCGTGCACGGCATCGTGTCCGCGCCCACGCGCATGCACTGACCCAATGCATCGGTTCCCGGCCACAGGAGGTTCGCCATCCCCTGGCTGATCACCGCGACGAGCGGCGCTCCGGCGCGATCTTCGCGCCCGAACGGCCGGCCGCGCAGGATGCGCGTTCCCATCGTGCTGAAGTAGTCGGCGGTGCCGAGCTGGGACGTGATCCTCCCCAGCCGCTGGACCGAATCGATGCCTGCGATGAAGAGCCGGGACCCGGTCGTGCTCCAGAACGGAACGCTGCTGACGAATGCGGCGTGTTCCACCTCCGGGAGCTCCTGTGCCGTCTGCAACAGCCGCGCACCTAACGCGGCACGCCCGCTGTCGCTCGTCACCGCTCCCCGGAAAACCGGCCGGACCATGATGAGGCGATCCGCGTCATATCCGAGCCGCATTTCACGGACCTTCGCGAAGCTGCGGAGGAAGAGCCCGGCGCCGATCAACAGCGCCACGGAAAGGGCTCCCTGCGTGACGAGGAGCGTCGTCCGGGCCCGCGACCGCTGGTACTCGCCTTCGCGTGCGCCTGCCTTGAGTGCCGTGGCCAGATCAGCTTTCATGGCCAGTGTTGCCGGCACGATACCGGTCAGAAGCGCTGCGAACAGCGCCGCGCCCAGGGCAACCACGAGCGTTCTTCCGTCACGCAGCATGGAGAACGCTGTTCCCTCGGGGAGGAACAGCCGACTCAGCGTCACTCCTCCGATCTGTGCGACCGCCACCCCCAACACGCAGCCGACGACGGCGAGCGTGAGGCTCTCTGTCACGGTCTGCGCAGCGAGTCGCCAGCGGCTTACGCCAATTGCCAGCCGCAGCGCGATCTCCCGACGGCGCCGCAGGGCGCGACCGAGAAAGAGGTTCGCGACGTTCGCGCACGAGATGAGGAGAACGATGAGGGTGACGCCGGTGAGCCACAGCGCCGTGCGCGCCTCGAGCGCAGGGTCGGGCCCGGCGGAGGTTCGGAGCGAACCAACGATGGCATGAGGTTTCGCCACCGCGGCCGGTGCCAGTTGCGGGAAGGATTCGCGCTCGACGTTCCAGCTTCGCGCATAGGCGTTGGTCAGGTCCCGTGACGCCGCTTCGACACTGACATCAGGACGGCGGCGGACGATCATTTCCATCCAGCCCCAGTTGTACCGCGTGTAATACTCCAGGCGGTCCGGTCCACTCTGGCTGCCGGCATAGGTGGTGATCGGAATGAACGCGACCGGCGGGCTTCCCTCGGTGACGCCGGTGAATCCCTCCGGGGCCACGCCGATGATGGTGTACGGGAGCTGATCGATCTGCAGCGGTTGCCCGATGACGTCCCGCCCACCGAACTCACTCTGCCAGAAGCCGTGACTGAGCACGACCACCGTGGCCCCCATGGGCGTCACGTCTTCATCGGTGGTGAAGAACCGGCCCGACGCCGGTCTCGCGTCGAAGAAGCGGAAATACGACGCGCTGACGGCGGCAATTTCCCGTTCGCGAGTCGCGTCGGCGCTCCCGATGGCCCGCGTGGTGGGGAAGAAGGCGGCGAAGTCCGCGAAGGACGTGGTCCACTTCTGGAAATCGAGGTACCGGGTGTATTCCGTCCCGGTCCCCGTCCTGGTGGTCTCGCGCTCATTCCAGCGCAGGTACACCCGATGGACCGTCGATGGGTCGCGCAGCATCGGATAGGGCCGGAACATGAGGCGGTCGACGACCCCGAACATCGCGGCGTTTGCCCCGATGCCAAGGGCGAGCGTCAGGACTACACCAAGGGAGAAGCCGGGTGAACGCCGCAGGCTGCGCACCGCATAACGAAGGTCCTGCTGCAGGTGGTCGAGCCACGGCACCGACCAGCGCTCTCGCGCGTCCTCGATGGCACGCGTGGTGTTGCCGAGCCTCCGGCGTGCGCTCACCGGGTCCGCGTCAGGCGCATCACGTTCGAGCGCGCTGCGATGAAAGCGAAGTTCATCGCGCAACTCGGCCTCGAGCCTGTCGCGCCGGAACCAGTCAATCAGTCTTGTGAGCCATTCGCGCATGCTTGACTCAGGGTCGAGGGTCGAGGCTCGAGGCTCGAGAGAAGTGCCGAGTCACCAGTCATGGATCACCTGGTGGACATGACGCGACCAATCGCGGCGAGAAGCTCCGCAAAGCCGGTTTCTTCAACGCCGAGTCGTTTGCGACCGGCCGCGGTGATGGTGTAGTAGCGGGCCTTCTGGTTGTTTGGCGTCTGGCGCCACTCGGCCTTGATCCAGCCCTTCTGCCGCATGCGCTGCAGCGCAGGGTAGAGCGACCCTTCCTCGATACGCAGGACATCAGCGGACACGCGCTCGATCTGCCGCGCGATAGCGTAGCCGTGCATCGACTGCACACTCAGCGTCTTGAGCACGAGCATGTCGAGCGTGCCGGGGAGCAGGTCGCGTCTGGAAGCCATGGCCATGGTTGGTCTAGGGGATAGACAAACTATGTCCTTGGACCGTTGCCCGGCCAGAGGCACGGGGAAACAGGACGCGGGAAGCTGGGGCGGCAGGTGCCTGCGGGCGCCGTCAACGGCGTTGAAATCCTGAGGGCCTCCCGCGCCCAGGCGCCGAGAGGCCCTCAGTCATTCCCTGTTCCCGCTTCCTGCTTCCTCCTACTGCCCACCCCTGCTTCTCCCGCTTCCGGCTTCGGGCGTCAGACCACGTTCGACGCCGCCACCACGGCATCCACCGTAATTCCGTATTCGCGGTACAGACGCTGATACGGCGCTGACGCGCCGAAGTGATCGATCCCGATCATCACATCCCCCGGCCGCAGGAACCGGTGCCACGACATCGGGTGCGCGGCCTCGATGGCAATCCGCCGGACGCCTTCCGGCAGCACCGACGTCTGGTATTCCTCCGGCTGCTTCAGGAAGTACTCGTGGCTGGGCATGCTCACCACCCGCACTGCGCGTCCGCTCTCCTCGATCCGCTTCTGCGCCTCGAGCGCGATGCCGACCTCGGACCCGGTCGCCATCAACACCAGGTCGGGTGCCGAGCGCTTGGCGCCGGCATCGAGCACATATCCACCGCGGGCCAGCTCGTTCGCCGCGCCACGATGCGCGCGATCGATGAATGGCACCTTCTGCCGGGTGAGCACGAGCGCCACCGGACCGCCCTTGTGCAGCAACGCGGCCCGCCACGCCTCGGCCACTTCACCCGCGTCACCGGGACGGATCACGGTCACCCCGGGAATGGCGCGCAGGGCGGTGAGGTGCTCCACCGGCTGGTGCGTGGGTCCGTCCTCGCCAAGGCCGATCGAATCGTGCGTGAAGACGTAGATCACGCGCTGGTGCATCAGGGCCGCCAGCCTGATCGCGGGCCGCATGTAGTCCGAGAACACCAGGAACGTGCCGCCGTACGGGATTACGCCGCCATGCAACGCCATGCCGTTCATGATCCCGCCCATGCCGTGCTCACGGACGCCGAAATGGATGTTGCGTCCAGCGTGATTCTTCGCGCTGAACACTGGCGAGTCCTTGATGACCGTCAGGTTGGACCCACTCAGGTCCGCCGATCCGCCGATGAGCTCCGGGATCCTGGCCGCCAGCGCGTTGAGCACGCTGCCGGAGGAGGCGCGGGTGGCGACGCTTCCATTCTCGGCGTTGAACGTGGGGATCGCCTGCTGCCAGCCGCCGGGCAGTTCCCCCTGCAGGCGGCGGCCAAGCTCCTTCGCCTCGATGGGATGCGCCTTCGCGTACGCGATCAGGCTGCGCCGCCAGGCATCGTTCGCGAACGCGAGGGCCTCGTTGCCGCGGCGCCAGTGCGCCACCGCTTCGGCGGGCACGGTGAACGGTTCCGTCGCGGTCCAGCCGAGCGCCTCCTTGGACCGCTTCACTTCCTCGACGCCTAACGCTTCGCCGTGCGCCTTGGCGGTACCGGCCCGGTTGGGTGAGCCGTAGCCGATCACGGTCCGCACGATGATCAGCGACGGACGGGCGGTCTCGGCGCGGGCGGCGGCGATCGCCGCGTCCAGCGCATCCAGGTCGTTCACGTCGTCCACCCGCTGGACGTGCCAGCCGTACCCCTCGAAACGCCGGGCGCTGTCGTCGCTGAAGGTGAGATCGGTGCCGCCGTCGATCGTTATGCGGTTGTCGTCGTAGAAGCCGATCAGCTTCCCGAGCCCGAAATGGCCGGCGAAACTCGCCACCTCGTGGGAAACGCCTTCCATCAGGTCGCCATCACTGCAGATGAACCAGGTGTGGTGGTCGACAATGGGGTGGCCTTCCCTGTTGAATACCGCCGCCAGGTGGGCCTCCGCGACAGCCATGCCCACCGCATTCGTGAAACCCTGGCCGAGGGGACCCGTGGTCGTTTCGATCCCCGGTGTCAGTCCGTGTTCCGGATGCCCCGGCGTGAGGCTCCCCCACTGCCGGAAGTTCCGGATCTCGTCGAGCGGCAGCGCGTACCCCGACAGGTGCAGCGACGCGTACAGCAGCATCGACGAGTGGCCGTTGCTGAGGACCAGCCGATCGCGATCGGGCCAGTGCGGATCGGCCGGGTTGTGCTTGAGGTGCCGCGTATAGAGCAGGTATGCGAGCGGCGCGAGGGCCATCGGCGCACCCGGGTGTCCACTCTCCGCCTGCTGCACGGCATCCATCGCCAGCGTACGCACCGTGTTGATGCAAAGCTCATCGAGCGACGAGGACACGTTCGGGGTGGCTGGGGGCATGGGGGCTCGCGGGCAGGTGTGCAAGTGTGCGCCGGTCGGACGTCATACTCAGCGGAAGCGGCGCGCACGAAAGTTAGCGCGACACGGTCTGGCGTGCTGGACACTGGCACGACGCTCCCACGAGTGTGTACGCATTCTTCACCACGAACGGAGCCAGCTATGCGCTTTACAGTCCTTTTCGGTTTATCCGCGGTTCTCTCCGCGTGCACTTCGCTGCCCGCACAGACCAGTACGCCTCCGTCGCGCGAGATCACCCCGGTTATTAGCGCCTCGGGTGAGGGGCGCCGGGAAATGGCGCCGGACAAGGCCACCATCATTCTCGGTGTCGAAACCCGGGCGAAGACTCCGGCGGCCGCGGCTTCGGCGAATGCCGACCGCATGACCGCCATTCGGGCGGCGCTGGTCCGCGCAGGAGTGGCCGAGCGCGACATTGCCACGGCGCGGTATTCGCTGGGTCTGCATTTCGGC
>DAIUET010000206.1:0-5902 GCA_036845045.1 Gemmatimonadaceae bacterium
ACATGCCCGACAGCGTGGGGATGGCGACACGGAGCTGGCCGGCGGAGACGTCGAGCGTCACCACCACTTCGGGCCCCACTGCGGTGCCGGCCGCCGGCGTCTGTGCCAGCACGTACCGCCGCGGCGCGGTCAGCGAGGGACGCGTTTCGCCTAACGCGGCCTTCAGTCCCGCCTCGGCCAGCTTCCGCTCCGCTTCGTCGAACCGGAGGCCGACCACCGGCGGGACGACTGCGCCGGGCGCAGGACCGGTATCCGGCAGGAGCACCAGCGCGACGATCAGCCAGGCGATCGTGAACGCGACGCCGGCGATGATCAGGTGCGTCCGGAGGAGCGGCGTGGTCGCCCGCTCCCGCAGCTCCTTCATCCGGTCGGGGACGGTCATGTGGCGGGCTTCCGGAGTCGTGCGGCGAACGAGCCGTCGGTTCCGTGCCGCTGGGGCAGCACGCGCAGTCGTCCACGGTCGAGTACCTCGTCAGGCACCGATCCGGCAGGTGGCGGTTCGAGCGTCCAGCCGGGGTGCTGCCCGAGGAAGGCATCCACCTGGTCATCGTTCTCCTCGGGCTCGAGCGAACAGGTGCTGTACACCAGGAGTCCGCCCGGCTTCACCACGTCGGCGGTGGCGCGCAGCAGCTCCGCCTGCGACGCCGCCAGCAGGGCGAGATCGGAATGGCGCAGGCGCCACCGGGCGTCGGGGTGCCGGCGGAAGGTCCCGGTGCCCGTGCAGGGCACATCCAGCAGCACCATGTCGAGAGGCTTCACGGCGGGCGCCGAGGCGTCCATGGCAATCAGCGAGACGTTCCGCGCGTCGAGCCGCTCGATGTTCGCGGCCATGCGTGTCAACCGCACCGGTGACCGGTCAGCGGCCAGCACGAACCGCGCGCCGCGCGCGAGCTCGAGCGACTTCCCGCCGGGCGCGGCGCAGAGGTCGCCCACGACGGCGCCGGCGGGGATCGCCGCAAAACGAGTCACCAGCGTCGCCGCCGGATCCTGCACGAAGACGTTGCCCTGGCGCCAGGCCGCCAGCTCGAGGAGCGCCGTGCCCTGCGGGAGCTGCAGGCTGTCCGCGACGAGCGGCACGTCATCTGGCGTGACGCCGCTCCGCTCGAGCGAGGTCTCGAGCTGCTCGCGCACGATGCCCCACGGGCGAAGGATGACGCGTGCCTCCTCGTTGTTCCGCTGAAGCAGGACCTCCGTGTCGCGCGCGCCAAACTGCGCGATCCAGCGCTCCACCAGCCATCGCGGGTGGGAGTGACGACGGGCGAGTTGTCCGACGACGTCACCGTCATCGACGGCGTCGTCCCCGTTGAGCTGTTCGCGCTCCCGGTCGATGCGGCGCAACACCGCGTTGGCGAGCTTGCTTGCGCCGATGCCGTGACGGATCTTCGCAAGCTCTACCGTCTGCGCGATCGCTGCGTACGGCGGGACGCTGTTCATGAACAGCAACTGGTAGACTCCGAGCCGGAGGAGGTCAGTCAGGTCCGCATGCAGCCTGGCGATCCCGCCGCGCACGCGTGGCTGGAGCGCCGCGTCAAGATCCTCGCGATGGCGCAGAAGTCCGTAGACGAGTTCCTGCGTCCAACGCCGGTCGCGGGCATCGAGTGCCGTCGTTCGCCGGTCGAAGGCGGCGTCGAGCAGCAGGCCCTCGCGCAGGTCGGCGAGCACGTCGGCCGCAGCGATGCGCGAGTCGGTCACGGAGGAGTGGGGAGGGGCGGCCAGCATACCTAAAGATGGCCCCCTGACGCCAAAGGCCACAGGCCACAGGCCACAGCACCCCGGCTGCGTTTCAGGTCACTCCACTCTCGAACAGATCGCCGGTGGCAACGCCTCGTCCTTGCGCCCAGTCCAGTGACGCCAGGCGTCGTCGCCCGGCCGGGTGCGCATAGGCGACCCGCACGCCCCCGGTCCCGCATGCGACCAGCATTCCCATCTCGTCAATCTCGAGCACGGCCCCCGGATCGCCTTTCGCGTCATGCGCGAGGCGGGCGCCGAAGAGCTTCACCTCGTTCCCGCGCAGCGTGCTGAAGGCACCCGGCACCGGGTCGAACGCGCGGATCGTGCGTGAGACGTCCACGGCGGGTCTGGTCCAGTCGATGCGCGCCTGTTCGCGCCCGATCTTTCCAGCGTAGGTCACGCCAGCCTCGTCCTGCGGCTGACCAGACGAATCGCCTAACGAAATCAGGGTCAGCGTCTCGACGATGGCGAGGGCGCCGAGTTCCGACAGGCGCAGCGTCAGCTCACCGCCGGTCTCATCGTCGAGAATCGGCGTTCGGGCCTGCAGGAGGACCGGTCCGGCATCGAGCGCCGGCACCATGCGCATGATCGACACCCCGGATTCGGTGTCGCCGGCCAGGATCGCCGCCTGGATGGGCGCGGCGCCGCGCCAGCGCGGCAGCAGCGATGCGTGGATGTTGAGCGTCCCCATGGGCGGGAGATCGATGACGCCCTGGGGCAGGATGTGGCCGTACGCCACGACGACCGAGAGATCGGGCGCCAGGTCGCGCAGCGCGGCGATGAACGCGTCGCCGCGTGGGCGCTCGGGCTGCAGCACCGGCACGTCCTCCTCCAGGGCCACCATCTTCACCGGAGGCGGGACACTGGAACTGCGATGGCGGCCCTGCGGCTTGTCCGGCTGGGTGACGACCGCGACGACGTCGACGCCTTCGCCTAACAGCGCGCGAAGCGCGGGCGTCGCGAACTCGGGCGTACCCCAGAAGAGCACGCGCATGTCACAGGATCTCGTCCCCTGCGGCGCGCTCCCCAGCGACCGGAGCGGTCGCGCTCAGGATTCGTCGCTGGCCCGGGTACTTCTCCTTGAGGTCCTCCCAGCGCGCCATCACGCCGCGGCGCTTGAGAAAGCTGAGGTAGTCGATGAAGAGCTTCCCGTGCAGGTGATCGATCTCGTGCTGGAATGCGCGCGCGAGCAGGTCGCCGGCGTCACGCTCGAAGCTCTTCCCCTCGAGATCGATGGCGCGAATGGTGACCCGCGCGGACCGGTCGACGTCGCCATAGATGTCGGGAATGGACAAGCACCCTTCCTCGGCGCGCTCGCTCCCCGACTGGGCAATGATCTCGGGGTTGATCAGTACGATGGGATCGTTGTCCACCTCGACGATTGCGACGCGCTCCAGCCGGCCCACCTGGGGCGCGGCCAGTCCGATGCCCTGCGCCGCGCGCATGGTGTCGAACATGTCGTCGATCAGCCGCCTGAGATCGTCCGTAATGCCGCCGACCGGCTCCGTCTCGGTCCGCAGGACGGGGGAGCCGAGGACGTGGATGTCGAGCAGGCTCACGCCGCCGCTCCCGTAGTGGTCGATCCGACACGGGCGATACGCCCGCGTTCCACGACGACCCGCGACTCTCCGGTCTTGATGGTGATGTGATCTTCCATCGACTTCTTCGCGTCCTCGCCGCCTGCTTCCCTGATGTGCACCACTTCGCCGACGAGACCACCGGCGGTCACCACGCTGTCGCCCTTGCGGAGGTTGCGGAGGCGTTCTTCGTGCTGGCGGCGCTGCTTCTGCTGCGGCCGGATCATGAGGAAATAGAAGATCGCAAAGATCGCCCCCATCTGGATCAGGAGCGGCAGCATCGGGTTGGTCCCGCGAGCGGGGGCGGTCTGGACGACGAGCAGTGTGGCGAGGGCGACGATCATGTCTGGGATTCCGGTCCGGAGGCCAGGCGGTTCAGCCATTCGCTGGCCCAGCTGTCGAGGGCGCCCGCCTGAATCGCGGCACGGGCCCCGCGCATCAATGAGACGAGGAAATGTACATTGTGCAGCGAGAGCAGGCGCAGTCCCAGGATCTCATCGGAAACGTAGAGGTGACGCAGGTAGGCCCTTGAGAATCGCCTGCACACCGAGCAATCACACGCCTCGTCGATGGGTCGGGGATCGGAACGGAATTCGGCGCGCTTGATGTTGAGGCGGCCGGTGCTGGAGAAGGCGGTGCCATTGCGACCCATGCGCGTCGGCGCCACGCAATCGAAGAGATCGACGCCGCGACGCACGGCTTCGATCAGGTCCTCCGGAAACCCGACGCCCATGAGGTAACGGGCGCGATCGGCCGGAAGCTCGGGATGAAGGACCTCGAGCATTCCGTACATGTCCGGTTTGCTCTCACCGACCGAAAGTCCGCCGATGGCGACACCGTCCCAGTCACTCATCGAGGCGATCGCGCGAGCCGCGTCCTTCCGTAGCTGCCGGTGGATTCCGCCCTGGACGATGGGGAACAGCGCCTGTGGTGACTCGTGACTCGTGACTCGGCCGTACCTCCGACCTCTGGCCTCTGGCCTCTGACCTGGTGTTCCGTGACTCGTATCTTGCGACTCGGCGGTTCCTCTGACCTCTGGCCTCTGGCCTCTGGCCTGCAGTGCTCCGACCTCTGACCTCTGACCTCTGAACTCGATGAGACACCGCTCCAGCCACCTGATCGATCGCTCCGAGGCATCCTGCGCGTCAGAAAAGGTGGACTGCCCCGGAATCACATGATCGAACTGCATGATCACGTCGGCGCCGAGGTTGCGCTGGATCTGGATCACCGACTCGGGAGTGAAACGGCGTCGTGAGCCGTCGATGTGGCTGCGGAATTCGACGCCGTCTTCGTCAACGCGACGCAGCTGCTCGAGCGAGAAGACCTGGAATCCCCCGGAATCGGTGAGGATAGGACCCTCCCAGGCCATGAAACGGTGCAGTCCACCCAGGTCACGTATCACTTCGTCGCCTGGACGCAGATGGAGGTGATACGTGTTGGCCAGGATCATCCCGGCTCCGGCGCTCTTCAGGTCCTCCGGGTCGAGCGCCTTCACCGTGCCCAGGGTTCCCACCGGCATGAAGACCGGTGTGTCCACCGTGCCGTGCGGTGTATGCAACCGGCCGGCGCGCGCTGCGCCTGCCGTCGCATCGATGTCGAAGGCGAACCCGGTCACTGGCGCACGTCAGGTGATGAGCATGGCATCGCCATAGGAGTAGAACCGGTAGTCGTTCGCCAGCGCGACCCGGTACGCTTCCATCGCCAGGTCGTATCCGGCGAAGGCGGCGACGAGCATCACCAACGTGGAGCGGGGAAGATGGAAGTTCGTGATCAGCCTGTCCACGGCGCGGAACGTGTAGCCCGGAGTGATGAACAGGTCGGTCTCGCCTGAGGCGGCCCGCAGTTCGCCATTGGCGGTGGCGACGGTCTCCAGTGTCCGCGCTGACGTGGTGCCCACCGCCCAGATCCGGTGTCCGCGCGCGCGCGTTTCGTTGAACGCGACGGCCGCGGGTTCGGTGACCTCGTAATGCTCCGAGTGCATCACGTGACGCGATGGATCTTCAACTTCAACCGGCTTGAACGTTCCCGCGCCGACGTGGAGGAGGAGGTCGATCCGCGTGACACCGCGCGCCGTGAGTGCATCGAGCAGCTCGGGAGTGAAATGAAGGCCGGCGGTCGGCGCGGCGACCGATCCGGACTGTCGCGCGTAGACGGTCTGATACCGCTCAGCGTCGTCCCCGCTGTCTCCCCGATGTATGTACGGGGGGAGCGGTACGTGGCCATGCCGTTCGATGGCCTGGTCGACGGAACCGGACGCCAGCAATCGCACGATGCGCGTGCGGCGATCCGTCACCGCCTCGATGGCGACGTCAAATCCTGGTCCGATGTGGATGGTCCGTCCTGGCCGCACCTTCCCACCGGGATGCACCATCGCCTCGTACTGCCCCGGTTCACCGGTGGGGCGCAGCAGGAAGACTTCCGCGGGTGCACCCGAACCCCGCTTCCCAAGGAGCCGCGCCCGGAAGACACGGGTCGTGTTCAACACGATGGCATCGCCGGCCGGAATGAGGGCGACCAGGTCCGCAAACCGGCGGTGCTGGAAGCTGCCTGACGAGCGATCAACGACCAGCAGGCGGCTCTGGTCTCGCCGATCG
>DAIUET010000207.1:0-5885 GCA_036845045.1 Gemmatimonadaceae bacterium
GGGTACCAGGCCATCACGACAGCAGACACGTCGTCAATCCAGCGCGACATGGTGATGGCGCTGCCGCCGACGAGCACGACGACCACCGGCTTCCCCGTAGCGGCGACGGCAGTGATGAGGTCCTCCTGGCGGCCGGGCAGGGACAGCCTGGCGCGATCCCTGAATTCGCCTTCCTCGATGCCGGCGACGATCACGGCCACGTCGCTCGCGCGGGCGAGTGCTACCGCTTCATCGATTCGCGCGTCCGACTCGTCAGGCACCTCGTGATCCCATACCAGGCGAAGCCGCGCGTTGCCCGTGCTCTCGAAGTACTCGAGCCGGAAGTCATGCGGACCCGCGGCCAGATCGGCATCGACCAGCGTTGTACGGAACGATTGCTTCCGCCAGTTGTCGATGACCAGGCGGCCGTCGATCCAGAGCCGGTAGCCATCGTTGCCCTCGACCCCGATGCGCCTGACGCCTCCAGACGGTACGAGAATCCGACCGGTCCAGCGCGCCGAGTACCAGTCGAAGGGGATTCCACGACCGGGTGAGTTCAGCGTCCAGCGGAAATCGATCTGCCGATCGACGCGCGTCAGGCGCGGTGCACCGGCAAGGCGGTTGTTGTCGAAGTACTCGCCGCTGATTCCGGGGCCGACGCCTCCCGGGCGCGTGAAGTACTGCTCACCGATGACCGCGGGCGCGAGCGGGAAGCGTCCCGGCCCCGCGGCGTGGCGCACGGTCGCCCGTGGACCGGCGGCGGTACGGATGCCTTCCATGATCGATACCGGCCGGATACCTGGGCCGCTGTAACCACCCAGCCGGGCTTCGATGGCATCGGTTCCAATAACGGCGATCGAGTGCACGCCCCGCTCGAGCGGCAATGTGCTGTCGGCATTCTTCAACAGCACCATGGACGCAGCGGCGGCGTCGCGTGCGAGCTGCAGGTGCGACAGCTGCGCGCTGACCAGGGCCGCGCTGTCGGCATTGGCGAAGGGCCGCTCGAAGAGCCCGAGCTGGAACTTGGCGCGGAGGACGCGCAGCACGGCACTGTCGATGATGGCCGGGGATACCATCCCCGTGCGGACCGCTTCCCAGTAGTTCCGGTGCTGCGGCCAGGTCGACTGGAAGACGACGTCGAGGCCCGCCTCCCATGCATGCTTCGCCGCGGTCGGCGTATTCGGCTCGGTGTGGTGCAGGACCGTCGCGCCGCCGGTGGCCGCCGCATCGGAGATGACGAATCCGCGGAATCCCCAGTCGCGCCTGAGGACATCGGTCAGCAGCCACCGGTTCTGCGTCGCCGGCGATCCGTCGACCGAATTGTACGCCGTCATGATCGAGCGCGCGCCCGCGTTCCGGACCGCGGAGAGAAACGGTGGAAAGTGCAGCTCATCAAGCTGCCTTACGCTGAGATCGATGGGGTAACTGTCGCGACCACCATCGCCAACGTTGGCCACGAAGTGTTTTGGCGTCGCGATCACTCCGGCCCGTTCGAAAGCTCGCACGAAGACGTCGCCGAACTGCGTGGTGAGGAATGGATCTTCGCCATACGTCTCCTCGACGCGTCCCCAGCGTACATCGGTGGCGATGTTCACGACGGGCGAGAGGGCCTGACGGATGCCGCGGCTCCGGGTTTCCAGTGCGGCAATTCTCGCAACGCGGCTGGCGAGGGCGGTATCCCAGGTAGCGGCCAGACCGATCGCCTGCGGGAACACCGTCGCGCCGGGGGCCATGAGGCCGTGGAGCGCCTCCTCGAAGGGAATGATCGGGATGCCTAACCGGGTCTGCTCGACGAAGTAGCGCTGGATACTGTTGATCTTCGCGGCATGCTTGCGCACCAGCTCACGCGATCGCTCAGCACTCGGCACGCGCTGCCCCGGGCTTTCCTCGGGGAGACGGATCTGCAACCCGAACGAGCCGTGTGAATAGTCGTGCGTGGAGTCGTCGAGGTCGCCCGGACTCATGTACAGCTGCCAGAACTTTTCCTGGAGCGTCATGCGCCGGAGCAGATCCCTGGCGCGCGCGTCGGGCGACAGCGACGGATTCCTGTACGCTGGCCGTTCCTGCCTGGCGGCAGCCATGGACGCGCCGCCCAGGAGCAGCGCGATGAACAGTCCCCGGCGGGTCGATTGCATCAGGTCAGTGTGGCCCTGGTGAACCGGGGGACCGTTGCACGCCGCGCAGGATGTCGAGCCGAAGTTCTGCCCAGCCGTCGATCTGGAAATAGTCGACCTTGATTGCGTGGGCGCCGCCGGTCAGGGGGGCGTAGTCGATCTCGGAGCCGTGCAGGTCCCAGTTGTCGACCACGAGACGGCCATCGACCCAGACCCGGATCCCGTCGTCGCTGATGGCCCGGAGGGAGTAGTCGCCCGGCGGGAGGTTGATGGTCCCGGTGGCTTCGAAGGCGAAGCGAGCCTGCGGCAGTTCGCGGATGGTCGGGCGGTACCACATGATGTCGAGGCGCGGCCACGTCTGCTCGAACAACCGCTGTCCGCTCGTCAGGCGCTGCCAGTTGCCCTCGCGGCGCGGGTCCAGCGAGTCCGGCCAGGCCCACGCCCGTACCTGCCACGCGACCGGCGGCTCAAATCGCGAGTACCCGAAGCGAACCGGAACGCCGGCCGCGGAGCGCTCACCGCGCGCGCTCGTTGATACCGCGCCGCGGAACTCCATCGTGACATCCCAGAGTCCAGCCGAATCGGGCCGCGGCGTAACGCGGATCGTGTCCCCCGTCCTGCCTGACGAGGCAGAGATGTCCTGGAGACCGGCGCGCGAGACGAGTGACCATGTGCCCGGCGGGCCATGCACCACCAGGCGCAGCGGCACGGCGCGGGTGCTGTCCACGGGCCACAGCTTCGGATACTGGTAGTCGTACGGACCCCACTCGTCGACGACGATCGCGGAGCGGCGCCGGCGTGCCACCGGGGGCTTCGGGATTTCGTGTGGTACGCCGGGAAGGGCCGGAATCAGATAGGCGTAGTCCCGGGGAACGGTGGGAATTGCGCTACACGAGCCGGATGTGGGAGGTGGGATGGGGGAGAAACCTGCTGAATCACGGATTGTCGCCGGTGCCGTGTTCGAGAGCTGGAATTTCCGAGGAACGGCGACATAGCTGTTTCGGTCGATGAGGTAGTCGCGGCTTCGCGTGTCGCGGTGCTTCGGGTAGCCCCAGTCCGACGGCTGGATGGTGTCTCCCCACAGGCGGATCGCCGTCGAATCGCCGATGAACCGGTTGGCGATTATGCTGTTCTGCTGGCCGTGCTCGATCGCGATGCCAAACCGGTTGTTGGCGAAGCAGTTCGCCACGATGTGCGAATCGAAACTGTAGCCGCCCCACACGCCGTAGTCGTTTCCCTCCAGGATGTTCGCGACCATGGTGTTGCGGCTGAACGTCGCCTCGATGCCGTTCGCGGGCGCGAAACTGAAGTCGTTCGCGTAGAACACATTGTCATTCGACCCGCCCTGGCCGGTGTTCATGGTGTAGTTGCCGGCCCAGAGGAACAGACCGTCGCCGCCGTGGGTCGCGGAGTTCAACGCCACGATATTGTTGCTGCTCTGCTCGTACAGCAGGATGCCCGCCGAGTCCTGTCCACGACGATAGAAGCCGTGGCTGTATCCGCGGATGTTGAAGTCCACGGAGTTCCGGACGATGGTGTTGTCGGTGGATCGATAGAGTCCGATTCCGAGCCCGGAGTTGTACGAGAAGTTGTTGTCGCGGACCGTGAGGTGGTCGACGCGATTCATCAGGAGCGCGTTCATCCCCTGTGTGACCGTGGTACCCTGGATGAGCCCGCCGCTCACATTGTCGAGGTACATCGCGGCGCCGAAACGAAGCCACTCGTTCCCCTCGTTGTTGTGGAACGAGAGCCAGTCGACGAGGCTCTCGTGTTCCACGAGGCTGAACAACCGGGGCTTCCAGTTGTGGCTGAGATCGGAATTCCGGATCTCGAGGCCACGCGTGGCGCGCGCCAGGATGCCGATCTTGTAACCGCGGATGCGCCCCCCCACGATGCGGACGTTGCGACCTCCCTCGATGCGGATGGCAATGCCCGCCGCCTGATCGGGATCGGCTGACGGGGGCATGCCCTCGAGCACGACGCCGGTGAGGTCGAGCGTAAGGCTGTCGCCCCGCACCACGATCAGCGCGGAATCGGCATGGCCGTGGGCGGGGAGACGCCAGGTCCCCGGTCTCAGCCTGGTCGATCGTGTAATCACCAACCCTGACCGAGGCTGGACCGTGGCCGCGGTGCGGGGAGTGGCCTGGCCCTGCAGCTGTCCCGCCCCCAACAGCAGACAGAAAAGTGGCAGGAGGACTGGTATCGACCCTCGCAGGCCCCACTGCGTACATTCAGCGACGCCTGATCCGGTGACTGGTCCTGCATGAACACTCATCGACGTGTTCGCTCCCTGGTGCGCGCCCGGCTCGCGACGACGCTGCTCGCGGTGCTGGCGATTTCGTCGGGCTGTGATGAGCGCGCTTCGACCATTCCGGACCGTCTGGACGACAGCACGTTCTGGTCGATGGTGAACGAGTTGTCGGAACCGGGCGGCTATTTCCACTCGGACAATTTTGTCTCGAACGAACTGGGGTTTCAGCATGTGATCGACGACCTGCTGGCGTCGGTCGGGACGGGCGGCGCCTATGTGGGCGTGGGACCCGACCAGAACTTCACCTATGTGGCGGCGCTCCGCCCCCGGATCGCGTTCATTGTCGACATCCGGCGGCAGAACATGCTGCAGCACCTGATGTACAAGGCGCTCATCGAGATGTCGAGTGACCGCGCCGACTTTCTGGGACGGCTCTTCGCGCGGGACTGGGACATCGCTCCCGAGGCGGGGCTCGAGGCGGACTCCCTCTTCTCGTTGCTCGCCGATCTGCCGCGCGACTCGACGCTCTTTCACGCCAACCTGGCGGCGATCTTCGACCGCCTGACGCGACATCACCGGTTCACCCTCGACAGTGAGGACAGCGCGAGCCTCCGGTACGTCTATCAGGCGTTCTTCAGTGCGGGCACCTCGCTGACCTACTCCTCGAACTCCGCGCGCGGGTTCAGTACGCGTGGCATGCCGAGTTACCGGATGCTCATGACGGCGACGGATCCGGAAGGCATGAACCGGTCCTACCTGGGAAGCGACGAGGCCTTTGCCATCCTGAAGGACCTGCAGCACCGGAACCTGATCGTGCCGCTGGTGGGGGACTTCGCGGGGCCGAAGGCGCTGCGCGCGGTGGGAAACTGGCTGCGCGATCACGACGCCACCGTCGACGTGTTCTACGTCTCCAACGTCGAGCAGTATCTCTTCCAGCAGACCGACGCGTGGCGACAGTTCTACGCGAACGTGTCGGCCATGCCACGGCACAGGCGGGGGCAGTTCATCCGGTCGGTCTCCAACCGTGGCTGGCGGCGGAACCAGCATCCCTATGCGCGGTCGTCCTCGGTGACGTCGGAGATGGACGAGATCCTGAGCCTCTACCGCACGGGCCGACTGCACAGCTACGCGGACGTCATCGACCTGTCGCGCTGAGCACCGTCGCACCGCGCCTCGCAGATCGCGACGGCGGGTTTACTGCTTCCTCCCCACGACGACCAGCTTCCGGCCAAACAGCGCCACCGATGCATTCTGGCGTGCCGCCAGTGCATTGCCGCGAAACTGCAGCCAGGTGGCGAGACGGATGAAGGGGATCAGCAACGATAGGAGGACCGATGACGTCTGCGTGCGATCGGTCTCCAGCCCCACGAGTCGCAGACCGTGCTGTGACATCATCCACTCGTACCGGTTGACCGAGAACGGCGCGATATGCTGGCTGACAGGGTCGCGGGTGAACGGCTCCAGCGGTCCGAAGGAGTAGAAAAACCCCGTGAACAGGAACCGCATCCTCGATTTGAGCGAGAGGATGTTGGGCGTGGTGA
>DAIUET010000208.1:0-4676 GCA_036845045.1 Gemmatimonadaceae bacterium
AAGGCCTTACGAACAGCTGCGTGCTGATCGCTGCGTGCTGCTGCTGCAGCTGCGGGCTGGGGCTGGGGCTGGGTTGGGTCAAGGACTTACGAACAGCTGCGTGCTGATCGCTGCGTGCTGCTGCTGCTGCGTGCTGGGACTGGGGCTGGTGCTGGGGCTGGTGCTGGGGCTGGTGCTGATGCTGATGCTGGTGCTGGCTTGCGGTCCGCTGCGTTCAGTCCGACGGCCAGGCGTTGAAATGATGAAGGTGACTGCGCGCGGAAAGGTACCTTCGCCGAGTGCTCTCACTAGCCGACGAGTTCGCGCTCTTCGAAAAGACGCCTCCGCCGGAGTTGTTCGGCGACGCCATCTGGCGTCTCCCGGCCTACCGGATCGCGCTCTTTCTCTCCGATGTCGCGCGACAGGATGTATCGAAGATGTTCCGAGCGTCAGCGCCCGCGCACATCGCGGGACAACTCGAGCGGGCAATTGACTCCATCGGCGTCAATATCGCCGAAGGGTACTCACGATACTCGGGTCGAGAACGCGCTCGGTTCTATGAGATCGCCCTTGGTTCGGCCCGGGAAGCGCGTGAGTGGTATCGGCGGAGCACAAACTGGCTCGGAGCGGAAGCGACACTGGAGCGGGCGCAGTTACTCAATCGCGTGATCCGCATCCTGCTGGTCGCGGTGCCCCAGGAGCGTCAGGGTTCCTCGGAAGATCGCATACGAAGGCGCCTGAAGAACACGCCTGCGACTGACGGCCCTGCCGATTCCAGCCCCAGCACGCAGGACTAGCAGCAGCACGCAGCCGTTCCGGAGGGTCAGTTGTCGTGGTCCAGCGCCGCTGTCGGGAGAAAGTGGGGCAGCTGGCGGGCCTGCACCATCTGCTCGAACGCGTACCCGAGCCCGATCAATCGCGACTCGCTCCACGCGGCCCCCATGAAGGAGATGCCGACGGGCAGTCCGCGAACGAAGCCAGCAGGAACGGTGATGCGAGGGTAGCCGGCGACCGCGCTCAGGAACGAGTTCCGCACGATCGGGTGATCCCCGGTCAGCAAGTCGGTCGTGAACGGCACGTTCGCGGCCAGCGATACGATGGCGTCGAGTTGCTGGTCGCCCAGCGCGCGATCCAGGCCCATTGACCGGGTCAGGGTCTGGCAACGTTCCAGCGCCGGCGTGTAGTCAGGCGTCTCCCGTCCCCTGGTCCGCTCCGCCACCTCGAAGAACTCCTGCCCGAACCACTTCATTTCGAGATCCGCGTTCTGTTCGTTGAACCGGATCAGGTCAGCGAGCGACCGGTGCGGCTCCTTCGGGCCGCGATGGCCCAGGTACTCGCGCATCGAGTCCTTCAGCTCGCACAGCAGCACGATCCCTTTCGGGATCAGGAGGTCGTCGAAGGTGGGCAGGTCGACATCGACGAGGATGGCGCCGGCCGATCGCATGGCGTTCAACGACTCGGCGAACACCCCGGATGCCGGCGACTTCTCCGACAGGTCGCGCTGCAGGAACCCGATGCGCGCTCCCTTGAGTGCTCCCTTGTCGAGCGCCCCCGTGTAATCGGTCTGCGCGTGCCCGTTGCTCGCACTCGTCGCCTCGTCGCGCGCGTCGATCCCCGTCAGAACGCCTAACAAAATCGCGGCGTCGGTCACGGTGCGGGCGAGTGGGCCGGCTGTATCGAACGAGTACGACACCGGGATCAGGCCGGTCCTGCTCACGAGACCGACAGTCGGCTTGATGCCAACCAGGCTGTTGGCGCTGGCGGGACAGGCGATGGACCCGTCCGTCTCGGCACCGATGCCGATGACGCCCAGGTTCGCCGCTATCGCGACACCAGTGCCCGAGCTGGAGCCGCAGGCGGTGCGATCGAGCACGTACGGGTTCTTCGTCAGGCCGCCCCGCGCACTCCACCCGCTGGTCGCGCGCGTCGAGCGCGCATTCGACCACTCGGAGAGGTTGGTCTTGCCGAGGAGGATCGCCCCAGCCGCGCGCAGTCGTTCCACGATGAAGGCGTCACGCTCCGCGAACGACCCCATCAGCGCGAACGACCCGGCGGTGTTGTGCATCCGGTCCGCCGTGTCGACGACGTCCTTGAGGAGTACCGGCACGCCATGCAGAGGGCCGCGCACCTTGCCGGCCTTGCGTTCGGCGTCAAGAGCGACCGCCGCGGCAATCGCGTCCGGGTTGACTTCGAGCACCGACCGGAGCGCCGGACCGGCGCGATCCAGCGCGTCGATACGGCGCAGGTACAGTTCAACGACCGACCGCGCGGTGTAGCGCCCCTCGGCCATGCCGCGATGCAGGGCGCTGATGGTGATCTCGTTCAGCTCGAACGCGTACTGCTCCGGCGACCGGATGTGCGGCTGCGCCGGCAGGACCACGTCGAGCGCGCCGACCGGCTGGCTCACGACCGCAGAAATCCCCAGGGCGGTCGCGCTTTGGAGGAAACGGCGACGGCTTACGGGAACAGCGGGAAGGCCGGACTCGTCGCCGGGTTTGCCGGCAGTCAACATGCTCGAAACGTCAGAGGAAAGGTGCGAGCGTACCTGATGCTACGCGGAGCGACGGTCGACTGCTGTGAGCCGGTTGTGCGGGACAGCGACACCTGACGCCGCGCCGCTCCCGCCGCTCGATCTACCTGTTTACTCGCGCCACTCCGGGTAGTGCCACGTGGGGCATGATCGCGGATGTGATGCCCGCTACACTCCCCGGCTCCTCGTCCTGCCCCTGACGAACCGCTCGACGAGGTCGATTCCCCGGAGCCGCGCGAGCGACGCCGGCTTCGTTCCGGCGATGCGCTGGGACGTCGTCGACAGGTGGGACGACGAAGCATACTCGAGCACGCGTGCCACATCGGAGACGTCATACCCGGGATTCTTCGCCAGCTCCGCCGCCGCGATCAGGCGGACGAGGTCGATGATGCGCTTGAGGTTGGCCGAACCGCCGGCGCTGAAGGCCCGGCTCAGGTGTTCCCGCGTCACGCCTAACGCGGCCGCGATGGTGTCGGTGCGGACGGAGCGGCCGCCGTGGGCGACGAGGAACCGCCAGGTGGCGAGGTGCAGGGGCCCGGCCAGGCCGAGCGCACCCGGCGGGTCGCGCAGGGCGTCGGTGAAGCGCGCCGTGAACGTGCGTGGCAGCACCAGGTCGCGCAGCACGCCGTCGTCCACGCCCTCGGTCACGAGGTCGGCGACGTCGGCGGCGGCACACCGGGCGGCGATGCCGGCATCACTGGGACGCAGCGGCGTGAGCGCGAAGAAGGGCGCGCTGGGAAACTCGGCCGCCAGCGCCACGGCCTGCCAGGCGTCGTCGCTCGGGGCGTGCACGTCTACCACCGCGGCATCGACCAGGGTGTCGCGGAAGGTCCGCTCCAGCTCCGCCGCGGTGCGGGTGAGGGCGAGGCGGCAGCGGCGCCTGGGAAAGGCGGACCGCGCGAGCGCGCGCGCCTTGTCCCGCGTGGCGCAGACGGCAATGGTCACCGGAGCGGCGTAGGACGACGGGACGATCATGCGTGTCCTCGTCAGGCAGTCGCCGAACGCCGTGGACCCTGGCCGTGCGCGCGCCGGAGCACATCCCGGGCGTTCTCGTACGACACCAGGCTCACCGCGTCATCGAACCGCTCCCACCGGCAGGCGGTGATGCCCTCGTCGGCCTGGGGCCGCGTGGTTGTGTCCTCCGCCTCCATGAGGAAGAAGTGGCAGACCTTGTGGATCAGGCGCCCACGGAACCGGAAATACCAGTCGATGGTGTGGATGGGCGCCCGCAGGCGCACGTGATCCAGCCCGGTCTCCTCGCGCACCTCGCGCAGCGCCGCGTCCTCGGGCCGCTCACCGTTTTCGAGGTGTCCCTTGGGAAATCCCCAGTTGCCGTAGCTGTCGCGGATCAGCAGGTACCTCGGCTCATCGTCGGCGGCGTGCATGACGACACCGCCGGCCGACGTCTCGAGCCGAGCCTTGTGCCGGCCCATCGTCAGGCGGCGTCCATGTCGATCTCGGCCTTGCCCTCGACGAACTGCCTGACGACGGGATCGCTCGACAGGCGGATCTCGTCGACCGTGCCGCACTGCCGAACGCGGCCCTCGTACAGCATGGCGATCCTGGTGCCGACCCGGTACGCGCTGCGCATGTCGTGCGTGATGACGATCGACGTGACGCCGAGTTTCTCGCGCATCCGGATCATCAACTGGTCGATGACTGCGCTGGTGACCGGGTCGAGGCCGGTGGTGGGTTCGTCATACAGCAGGTACTTGGGGCGCAGGGCGATGGCCCGGGCGAGCCCGACCCGCTTGCGCATGCCGCCCGACAACTCGGCCGGGAAGCGATCCTCGACGTTAGGCAGGTCGACCAGGTCGAGCGCCTCGGCGACCCGGGCGTTGATGCCCGGCGCGTCGAGCAGGCCCTGCTTGCGCAGGCCCATCGCGACGTTTTCGCCGATGCTGAGCGAGTCGAACAGCGCGGCGAACTGGAACACGTACCCGATCTTCGACCGCAGCTCATAGAGCTCACGGCGGGAAAGCCGCGGTACCTCGAGACCGTCCACGAACACGGTGCCCTCGTCGGGTTCCAGGAGGCCGACGATGTGCTTGATCGCCACGGATTTCCCCGAACCGGAATAGCCGATGATGACCATGGCCTCACCCTCGGGGACCTCGAGGGAGAAGCCCTGGAGCACCTTCTTCTCACCGAATGACTTGTGGACGTT
>DAIUET010000208.1:4776-5880 GCA_036845045.1 Gemmatimonadaceae bacterium
CGCTCGCGCGTGACGCCGAGCAT
Source organism: Gemmatimonadaceae bacterium (assembly GCA_036845045.1). GTDB lineage: Bacteria > Gemmatimonadota > Gemmatimonadetes > Gemmatimonadales > Gemmatimonadaceae > JABWBJ01. The sequence continues at coordinate 4,800 of DAIUET010000208.1, forward strand.
CGAGCCGATTTCCTCGAGCGTGTGTTCACGCCCTCCCTCGAGACCGAAGTAGAGGCGCAGGACCTTCGCGTCACGCGGCGGCAGCGTGGAGAGGGCGAGCTCGATTTCGTCGGTGAGGAAGCGGTTCATCGCCTCCTCCTCCGTGTCGGGCATTTCATCGGCCACAAAGCGCTCGATGAGCGAGCGATCGCCCTCGGGATCCATGGGCGCGTCGAGCCGCACGTCGCCGGTGTTGAGCGCGGCGAGCGACTGCACGACGTCGACGGACAGCCCGGTAAGCTGCGCGAGCTCCTCAGGGCTGGGCTCGCGCCGCAGCTTCTGGCGGAGGATCTCCGAGGCCTTGATGATGCGCGAGAGGTCGGCCGTGCGATTCAGCGGCACGCGCACCGTGCGCCCCTGCCGCGCCAGCGAAGAGAGAATTGCCTGACGAATCCACCACACCGCGTAGGAGATGAACTTCACGCCCTGGTCGGGATCGAACTTCCGGGCTGCCGTCAGCAAGCCGACGTTCCCTTCCCCGATCAGGTCGATGAGCGGAAGTCCGCGATTCTGGTACTTCTTGGCGACGGAAATGACGAAGCGCAGGTTGCGCTTCACCAGTTCCTGCAGCGCGTCCTGATCGCCGGAGCGGATCCGCCGGGCGAGCGCGATCTCCTCCACCGGCTTGAGCAGCGGGTAGGTGCTGACCTCGTAGAGGTACTGGTCCAGGATGTCTCGCTCTGGTTCACTTGGAGCGATGCCCGGCGGGGCTGCACGGCGCCGCCGGCGCTTGACCTCAGGCATGTCGTGATGTCCTCAGACTCCGGAGGAGTCGATGATACGGTGAAGGGCGCTCGGACCCGCGGGATGGACGCAAAGGACTGGGAAAAACGATGGGTTCCGAGTGTGGGGGGCGGCACGCAGATCCGAGCCAGCGCCGGGATGAAGATACAGTGCGCAACGTGTTTCGCCAGAGTGATTTGCTTGACTTGGCACCTACCCCGGCGTACTCTTTCCGGTTCCTGAAAGTTTGGCCTTTTTCGGGACCCCGGGGGCGTAGCTCAGTTGGGAGAGCGCTTGAATGGCATTCAAGAGGTCAGGG
>DAIUET010000209.1:0-5808 GCA_036845045.1 Gemmatimonadaceae bacterium
AGACGCGAATTCCTGGCTTCGGCGACGACCCTCGGTGCCCTGACGGTGGTGGACGGCGGGCTTCCGCGCCCGGCCGCGCCCACGGTTCTCCGGCAGCGCGCCGCGAAACCGGTGGTGGTCGCCTCCTCCAACGGGCACTTCTTCAGGAATGGCGGCACGAAGACGTGCGTCGAGCTGGCCTATGAGCGGATGGTGCAGCGGAGTGACGTGCTCGACGCCCTCATTGCCGGAGTGAACATCGACGAGCTCGATCCCGCCGAGCCCTACGTCGGGTACGGCGGCCTGCCTAACGCCGACGGCGTGGTCCAGCTCGACGCGTCGTGCATGCACGGGCCGAAGAAACGGGCCGGCGGCGTCGCCGCGCTCGAAGGCGTGCGGACGCCGTCGCTGGTCGCCAGGGCCGTCATGGAGCTGACCGACAACCACCTCCTGGTGGGGCAGGGGGCCCAGGCCTTTGCGCGGAACGCCGGCTTCACGATCGAGCCGGACCTCAACACGGAATACTCCCGCCGTCAGTGGCTCGACTGGAAGCGGCGGACCGATGCGGCGAATTTCCCGGATCCGTCCCGCCGTCCTCCGCCGGGTGACGACCGTGCAACCCCGGAGCCATTCGTCCATACGCTGCACATGCATGGGACCATCCACTGCAGCGGCGTGAACGCGTCCGGGGAGATCTGCGGTGTCACGTCCACGAGCGGACGTGCCTTCAAGATTCCCGGGCGGGTGGGTGATTCGCCGATCCTCGGCGCCGGCTTGTACGTCGATGGGGACGTCGGCGCCGCCGGATCCACCGGTCGCGGGGAGGCGAACCTTTTCAGCCTGGCCTCGTTCCTGATCGTGGAAGGCATGCGCTCCGGCAAGCATCCGAAGGATGCCGGCCTGGCCGCGCTCCAGCGCATCCGCGCCAACACCATCGAGAAGCGCCTGCAGAAGGCGAACGGCGATCCCAACTTCAACATCCTCTTCTACATCCTGAACGCGCGTGGCGAACACGCCGGCGTCGCGATGTACGCCGAGGACGAGGGGGAGCGGGGATGGGTGGGGCAGACGAACAGCCAGTTCGTGCGGTATTGCGCTTGCGACGAGAACGGGCCGCGCATGATCAACGTCGAGGGATTGCTGCCCGGCACCGCGTCGAAGTGATCGCGTGCCGGCAAGAACCGGTACGCGGACTGGCAGGAGCGAATACACGGCGCTAACCTTCGCGCCGCGTGGCCACACTCCACCTGATCTCCGGTCTGCCGGCGTCCGGCAAGACGACGTACGCGACCGATCTGCGCAGGACGGTGGACGGTGTGCTCTTCTGCCTCGACCGGTGGTTGATCACCATGTTCGGCCGGTATGCCATCCCCACCGTCGGCCAGGATGAACACACGCGGCGTGTCCTTGCCTGCCGCGAGTTGATCTGGGAATCGGCATCGGAGCTGCTGCAGCGTTCGGTCGACGTGATTTTGGACGACGGGTTCTTCTACCGCGAGCACCGGATGCATCACGTCGCGCTCGCGTCAGGCGTCGGCGCGGAGACCGTGATCCATTTCGTCGACACGCCGCTCGACCAGGTCCGCGTCCGGCTGGAGCGTCGCAACGCAGACCTTCCGCGGTACAACTTCCATATCGATGCCGGCACGCTCGAGGGCTTCCTGCGGATGATCCAGCGCCCCACGCCGGACGAAGGCGCGCAGATCGTCATCGTGGACCGCTGACCCGCGACCCGCGCGGCTCGAGCGGAGTATGAACGGCATCCCCAGCCCGCTCGACCATGCCATTCAAGAGCAAGGCACAGCGACGGAAGTTCGCGCAGCTCCTCGTCGAGGGCGAAATCACTCCGGAAGTGTTCGAGGAGTGGAATCGCGAGACCGGCGGCGCTCACCTCCCCGAGCGCGTGTCGAAAAAGACGACACGCCGGAAGCCATCTGCACAGCGGAAACGCGGGACACCCGCCAAACGGAAGAGGAAGGCGTCATCGCGCGCGAAGACCCCGACTCGACGGAAGACACGCACCGCCCCGGCCCGGAAGAAGCGAGCCGTCGCTGGCAAGCGGTCGAGGCGTTGACGCGAATTCATCCGTAAGGGGCTGGGCGCAGAGTTCCGCATAACGGCTGAGCTGGAACGCACGGCTGAGGCCATTCCACGGTTGAGTGCGTGAATCTCCCGCAACATCCGGGGTATGTCAGGCAACGGCTGAAGAAACAGCCGACGTGCTGGTCAGAAAGCCTAACGCTTCCCAGTCGAACCGCGCAGCCCCTGCGCTACACACTTCCGACAATGACAACCGCCAGACTTGGCCCAGCGATTCCAATTCTCGACGTCCGGCATATCGAGGAGGCCCTGAGCTTCTATACGGACCGCCTCGGCTTCGACGTCGACTTCCGGTATGAGAAGGACCCGGAGAATTATGCGGGCGTCCGCCGTGACGACGTACGTCTGCACATGCAGCGTCAGGAGGCGGAGCACTTCGAAAATGGTACGGCCGGCCGGCTGCGCTTCCGCATTGCGGTGGATGACCCGGACGCGCTCTTCGCCGAGTTCAAGGCGATGGGCGTGCTCGACGACGACATCGAAGTCCGCGACACCGAGTGGGGCACCCGGGAGTTCGGATTCCGGGACCCTGACGGAAACGGCCTGGTCTTCTTCCGGATTCTCTGATCCGCAGCATCTTGTCTCACGCGTGACGGACTCGAGATTCCGTCCGCGTGAGACTCGTTGTCATCGGGGCGTCAGGCAATGTGGGGCGCTGGGCCGCGGCGATTGCCGCCGGCGCCGGCCACGCTGTTACTGCGGTCATCCGCCCCGCGAGCGTCTCCCAGTTGACGAATGTGGCCGTCGCGCGCGGAGACGTGACCGATCCTGCCTTCCTCGGGCTTGTGCTGCGCGACTGCGAGGCGGTCATTTCCTGCGTCGGCATCCGCCGCGCCGGGCGCAGTCCCTTTGCCAGGCTGTTGTCACCGCCCGACCTGACGACGCGACTCGCGTCGGCTCTGACTCGCGCCATGGATAGCCGGGGCGTCCGGCGACTCGTGGTCATCAGCGCCGCGGGCGTGGCAGACAGCTTCGGCCAACTCACGTGGCCTGTCCGTCAGCTGGTATCGATGGGGAATATCGGCGTTGCCTATCGGGATCTCGCCGGCATGGAATCGCGCCTTGCCGCCAGCTCACTCGACTGGCTCGCTGTGCGACCGGTGACACTGGTCAACGGTGCGCCGCTCGGCCGGGCCAGGCCCGTGCAGCGATATGGATTGACATCGGTCGTGCGGCGCGCCGACGTAGCGGCCTGGATGGTCAGGGAGGCGACCCGGTATGAATGTTTCAACGAACACGCGGTCCTGCTCGGATCATAGACAAAAAAAACGACCAGGCCGCATGGGCCTGGCCGCTTTCATCCCTGATCAGCACTTACTCTGTCGAACGCTCTCTGCGCGACGGATCTGTCTGACGGTCAGTCTGACGGTCGCCATGGAGGTGCTCGCCTTCATCCGTCAGCGACTCCGAGGATCCGGAATCCGTTCTCGAGGCGCGTTGACCGCTGCGCGGCGACTCGACGTTGGATTCCCGGTCCTCTTCCTGCCGCTTGTTGGGGTTCGTGATCTTGTCCTGCTCATCGTTCCACGAAGAACCCTTGTTGGGTTTCGGCCGTGACTTATCCATGATGCCTCCGTTGTCGTGTGCCTGATTGTGTGACCCGCGTCGCAAATCTCCGTTCCCTGCGATTTGCTCGTTATGCTTCACGCCGCTCTGGCGCGAAGCAGCCACGACATGTTGATTGCCCGGTCCGTTTCCGCGCCTCCACACATACATGCTCTCCGCAACACAGGCACTCGACCGGCTCCGTGAAGGGAATGCGCGCTTCGCTGCGAATGTTCGCAGTCACGCGACGCTCGCCAGTCGTTCGCACCGGGGCGAGCTGGCAGATGGCCAGGAGCCCTTTGCCATCGTGCTCGGATGTTCCGACTCGCGCGTCCCCGCCGAATTCGTTTTTGACCAGGGACTCGGCGACCTGTTCGTGATTCGCGTCGCCGGCAACATCGTGGCGCCCTCTCAGGTCGGCAGCGTGGAGTTTGCCGCCAGCCGGTTCGGAACACGCCTGGTCGTGGTGCTCGGGCACTCCCGCTGCGGCGCGGTGGAAGCCACGCTCGAAGCGCTGCAGCGACCATCGGCCACGCAGTCGCGGAACCTTCACTCGATCGTGGACCGGGTTCGACCATCGGTGGAAGCGCTGCTGGCGACCGACCTTCGCAACAACCCGGAAGCACTGATTCGTGACGCGGTGCGCGCCAACGTTCGGGTATCCGCAAGTCAGCTGCGCCACGGCTCCGAATTGCTCGAAGCGCTCATTGCCACCGACGGTCTCCTCGTGGTTGGCGCCGAGTACTCGCTGGAAAGCGGCGTCGTGGAGTTCTTTGATGGCGTGCCAGTCGCCGGCGCGGATTGACGGCGGCGGCCAGCGACGATTGCGGTGAATACGCTGTCGAGTCCCGTCGGGCCAGTCATGGCGACCACGATCACGGGACTGGGCGCACCAGCAGGTGCCCGCCTGGGCGCGCGTCAGCTCTGAAGCCTACCCGTCGCGAAGCACCTGCACTGGATCGATCCGCGCGGCTCGCCGCGCCGGAGCGACAGCCGCCGCTCCCGCGACGAGCAGTAATGCTACGGCCACTGAAGCCAACACCACCGGATCCGTAGGACTGACGTTGAAGAGCAGGCGGGATAGCACTCGAGTCACGGCCCACGACGCAACCAGACCGATGCCGACGCCGAGGGCAGCGAGCCGCAGTGACTGGAGCAACACCAGCCGCGAAACGCGCCGCACTGACGCTCCCAGGGCGATGCGCACGCCTATCTCCGATCTGCGCTGCGTCACGAGGTAGGAAATAACGCCGTACGTCCCGACAGCACTCAGCAACAGCGCCACGGTGGCAGCCACTCCGAGCAGGATCATGACGAACGACGTGCGCGACATCGACCTCGAGAACACCTCGTCCATCGTGCGCGCGTCCACGAATGGAACGCGAGAATCGGCTTCCGCGAGCAGCCGGCGCGCCGCCGGGATCAACGACCTCGGATCGATGCCGGTGGTGCGAACGAGATATGTAAGGAAGTTGGCATCACCGGTACGTGCGCCAGGCGGGAACCCGGTCGTTGCGTAGAAAACGGCTTCCGTGGGCGGACGATCGAGTGCCTCCGCCCGGAGCTCCGGCACGACGCCAACGACGCGATACCAGTTGCTGGATTCTGGTCCGTTGCGATTGATGCGCTTGCCGATCGCCTCCTCCCCCGGCCACAAGCGGTCGGCGAGCGCCTGAGTAACGACCACTGCCTGCGAGCGGGTGTCGACGTCGGACCACGTCGGTGTTCGTCCCCGGACCGGTATCCGCAATGTCTCGAAGAAGCCGGGGGCTGCGATGGGCGTGGAGACGCATGGCGTCTGCTCACCGTCGGAGACGCGACGGCCTTCGCGGTAGACCACTGAACACCCTGTGCCGTATCCCTCGAGCGGGACCGTGGTTATACCGCCGACGCTGCTTACCCCCGGCAGCGCCGCGATGCGGGACAGCAGTGCCCGATGGAAGGCAATCGCCTTCTCGCGCGTGTCGTAGTCCTGGAACGGCAACGAGACATCGAACGCCAGTACGTTCTCGGGGTCGAAGCCGGGCTTCACGTCATGCAGGCGCGAGAAACTGCGGATCATGAGCCCCGCACACGCGAGTAGCACGAGCGCCAACGCCACCTGACCAACGACCAGGGAGTCGCGCATTGACCGTCGTGAACGCGACGCGGTGAGGCCGCGTCCATCCTCGCGAAGTGTGCCGA
>DAIUET010000210.1:0-5774 GCA_036845045.1 Gemmatimonadaceae bacterium
ATCCTGTCGCTGACGCAGCATCGGTGGAGCGACGCGCAACAGTCGCTCGAACAAGCCATCGCCCTCGAACCCGGGCTGGCCGACGCGCACTTCCACCGCGGGCGTGCGCTGCTCTATCAGGGACGGCTGGCCGATGGCGTTCGGGAGGTCGAACTGGCGCGCAGTCTCGAGCCATTTTCGCCGGTGTACACGATGTGGCTCGGCCATACGCTGCACTGGGTGGGGCGGCGTGATCAGTCCCTGACGGAGGCCAGACGGGCGTGGCAGCTCGATTCGAACTCACTGCTGGTTCATAACCTTGGCTCCCTCGCCCTCCTCGAGATGGGGGAGTTGGAGCACGCGAACCGCATCGCCCGGCGACCGGTGCAGGCGGCATTCCAACGCGGCACGTTCGGCCTGGTGCTTGCCCGGACCGGCGCGGTCGATGACGCGAGGCGACTGTTGCAACCGATAGTCGACCGCGGCGGCAGTGCCTGGTTCGACCAGGTCAACCTCGCCATGCTGAACCTCGGACTGGGCGATACGGCGAGTGCGCTCGACGCCATGGAGCGCGCGGTGGAACGGGGTGAGCCGATGGCCGCCTTTCATCCCTTATCGGCTCCATTCTATGACCCTGTCCGCGACAGCCCGCGGTTCGCCGCACTCGTCAGGCGCCTGGGGCTGGACGTTGGTGTTCTGACATCGCCGCGCGGCGGACGGACTCCCTAGGTACGGTTTCGTCGCGGGCCCCGAGTCACGGGCTCGAATAATCGAACGGGCCGATGGCCGTGTACTGACCCGAGTGGTCGTACGAGATACCACCGTTGACCCGGAATCGCGTCGACGCACCAAGGTCACCACGCTTGATGATGATACCTTGCGGCAGAACCACGCCCGGAGTCACTACGGCGCCGCTGACCGGATTCCGGATCGGACCACCCTCGATCTCGACGTAATCACCGCACCGGATCCGGCTGTGGATGCCATCGAGGCGCACGTCGTACGACACGGCAAACGGACCGTGGATCGTCGGCCATGTCCATGCCAGAACCCCCCAAGGTCCCCCGACCTTGCCGCCAACCAGCGTGTCGATCGCGGCTCGCTGGCGCCCGTCCGCGCGCTCATCGACCAGGATCAACGCTTCACCATTCCCATCGTGAATGGCACCGGGCCAGTTCACATACACGGAGAAATTCAGGTCGTTGAGCGCGATGTCCCCGTAGTCACCTTTCTCGACATGCCACGTCCACCCGCCCTCGCATTTCCCGTGCGAAGGCCGCGCATTGAAGTTGCACGGACATCCCCAGTCGCAATTGCAGGCAACGAAGACGGTTCCAGTCAGCTTCCACGCGTCAGGCATGGGACGACCTCCGTTCAGAAAACCATCACGAGCGCGATGGCCAGGAGCGCGACGCCGGTCACTCGAGCCGACGCGTCCGGCCACGGCAGCACCTTCTGGATGAAGACCACGGTCGCGATTCCTGCTGCCCAGCCCAGGCTCATGGCCGCCGCGAGCACCAGTACGACCATGAGGCCCACACAGCACCCCGCGCACCAGAGTCCATGCTCCAGGCCGAGCCTGAATGCACCGCTCCGGTACCGTTCCATCAGGAACGTTGCCGCGTTACGGCATCGCCGCAAGCAAGCCTGCTTGAGCGGAGTCAGTTCGTAGAGGCCCGCCAGCGCGAGCACGATCGCCGGCGCCGGCCGGAACGACATCTCCATGGCCATCCACGGCACCAGGCCAGTGTTGGCCCACACCGTGAGGTACCCGACAGCCAGCAGTGTGCGATTGCCGCGATGCAGCAGCACCAGCGGCGCGATGGAGGGCAGCATCATCGCCGCCATCATGAGCGTCCATCCACCCAGGAAGGGAACGAGACCCATCGCGTGCCCGTATCCCGCCAGTCCGTACCAGGCGAGCGCGGTTGTGCCGGCAAGGAAGACGAGCGCGAGGCGATCACGCCGCGTGAGCGCGATCACGCCGTCACACTTTCAGTTTCACCAGGTCCACGCCGGCTTCCTTCAGCATCCGCGTGGCGGTGTCGTTCAGTGGATACGCGTCGTTGTAGACGACTTTCCGGATACCGGCGTTGATGATCATCTTGCTGCACAGCAGGCACGGCGAGTACGTGGTATAGAGCGTGGCGTCCCGGATGGCGATGCCGTGGTACGAGGCCTGGACGATGGCGTTCTCCTCGCCGTGGGAGCAGAGGCACTCCTCGAGGTTCTTCCCGCTTTCGCTGAAGCCGTTGCAGCGCGGACACCCACCCTCGTTGCAGTTCTTCACACCGCGTGGCGTGCCGTTGTACCCGGTGCTGATGATCCGCCGGTCGGCGACGATCACCGCCGCCACCTGGCGTTTCATGCAGTTGCTGCGCGCCGCCACCTGCCTGGCGATGTCCATGAAGTACTGGTCCCAGGAGGGACGGGCGAACGATACCTCGAGCTCCCGGAGCGCAGTGGAGAGCTGCGCCGCGAACTCGTCCAGCGTCCCGTTGTTCTCGATGACGCGATTGGCGAGGCGTTCCGTTTCCAGAAGCTGCTGGGCCGCCGCGTTGCTGCTCGCGAACTCGCGCTCTTCCTGCCGGATGAAGTCCTGCAGCGTGCGCGCGTCTCCGGCGCGATCGCGGACCAGCGCGCGCTGGAACCGGGCCTCGAGCGGCGCAAAGATGTGGAACAGCGTGAAAGAGCCGGCCCTCCTGAGCCTCATCACTTCGGCGGGATGGCGGATGCTGTCGACCGCGTAGTTGCGATCCGGCTGCATCCGGGCCACGGTCAGTTCGGCGAGTGCCCCGGGCCCGAAGCGTTCCCGCAACTCGTTTCCCAGGGCGGTGAGGTTTTCCCGCACATCCGGCAGTTCGCGACGCTTCGCTTCCTCGCGAATGACGTCGGAGAGCGAGAGGTACTGGAATCCCCGGGCGGCGAGGGCCTGCCCGGCCGTCGTCTTGCCGCTCGCGTTCCGGCCAGTCAGTCCGATGATGATCATGAGGCAAGAATGTCGTTCAGGACGGCGGGAGGTCTGCGAACGGATCGGTGGGCGCGAACTCCACCGGGATGCGGATGTCAGGGGCGCCCGGGCCCGCGTGCGACAACAGGAAGCGCATCGTGGTCCCGAAGTCGTCCATGAGCCGTGGTAGCGGCACGAGCGGCTTGCTGAGCGGCCGGGTGAAATCGTCCCAGTGGACGGCGATGACGCGCCTGGCGCCGGTGGCTACGATGACTTCATTCCACACCGAGTCGCGGTACTCCGGCGACGCCCTGCCTAACGTCGCAAGCGCCAGGTAGACCACGTCGGCCTTCACGCGGTCGAGCGCGCCGGGGATGAACCCGGCGCTTCCCTGAACGAGGATGGTCCGGCCCTCGTGCTGCACCACCACGCTGTAGCTCTCGCCAAGGCGGTAGTCGCGCGTCCGCGCCGGGGGCGTGAGCGGCGACGTGATTTCCCCCGGCATCAGGAAGCGGCCGGTGGGGGCGTGCCGCGATGGCAGCAGGGTGACGGAGAACCGGCCGAAGGTCATCGGCTGGCCCGGCACCGCGACCGTGATCCGGTCCTCCGGCAGGGAAGCGCCACGTCCCACGTTGGCGGTGGACGTCGATCCCACCAGTTGCGCGCCCGTCCACCGTGCCACGTACGGCGCGTCCATCACGTGATCGTAGTGCGAATGCACCGGGACGACGGCGGCGAGACGCGTGATGCCGGCGCGCTGCAGCGCCTGCGCGATGCGCGTTGAATCCGGCGAAATCTGCGTCGCTACGGCCAGCAATCCCGGACGCGTGAAGAACCCATCGGTCAGGATGGCCGTCTCACCATCGTCGAAGAGCAGGTTCGAGACGCCAAGAAAGGAGACACGGAGCGTCGGACTCCCCGAAGAAACCGGCGCCATGATCTGCGACGCGAACGCGGACCTGTCCGGGCGCATGTTGAGCGCCACGGCAACGGTGGTAGCCCCGAGCAGGAGCACCACCGCCACGATCACCAGCAGGCCTTTGAGGAATCGCACCGGAGGTCAGTCAGAAACCAGGGGACTCAGCCGCGACGCCGTTGCAGCTCGCGCATGCGGTCGCGGGCCTTCTGCACCTGCGGCTGAAGTTCTGCGTCAGCGTCCTTCCAGAGTTCGACGAACCGCGCGTAGTGCGACAGCGCGGAATCGGCATTGCCCTTGCCGTCGTACAGTTCGCCGAGCCGCTTGTGGGTGAGCGCAAGCCACGTGGCCTTCTCGCTGAGCGAGATCGCCCGGCCCTGTGTGTACCGGGTGTAAATCGCGATCGCCGAGTCGGGCTGTCCCGCCTGATCGTACGTCATCGCAAGCTCAGGGAGCCCGCAGTCCGGGCAGCTTCCGCCGATTGCCGCACGGTAATCGCGGATCGCCTCGTCGAATCGCCTGTCCGCGCGGGCGATGGCGGCGCGGGACGCGGCGACCGTGCGCTGTCCGGCGGAATCCTGGAATCGCGGCAGTTGCGGCATCTCGTCGAGGTATTGGCGTGCCTTGTCGGGGCGGCCGAGCCGCGAATAGAGGAGAACGAACCTTGGATACGGACGTTGCGCCGGAGACATGGAGGCCATGTTCGGATGCGCCGCCGCCCGATCCACCGCGCGCACTGCGCGCTCCTGCTGGTCGCGGAACCAGGAGTCGTGGTCGGCACTATCGAGAATGGCGTTCACCGGTGCCTGCGGATTTCCCATCCGTCCGGCGAGCACTCGCGCCTCGGCCAGGAACCGGCCGCCATCGGCCAGGCGCCCATGGACCTTGCGGATGTCGGCGCGACCGAATGCCACTGAAGCCACCGTCGGGGTGTCGTTAGGGCGCGCTTTCGCCAGGCTGTCCAGCACCAGATCGGACGAGTCGGTCTTGAACTCCTCCTCGAGCACTTCCGTGCGCATGAAGGCCACGTCTGGATTTCGCGGAATGTTCTGCTGGGCGATCGCAATGGCCGCTCTGGCTTCCTCGATCTTCCCCTGATGGACCCGCGAATGAACCAGGTTGTTGAAGAACACGGCTGCCGTGGGCTGGACCCTCACGGCGCGTTCCGCCATCTGCTCCTGCTTGGCGTACTCCTGCTGCAGGTGATACAGGACCGCGAGGTTGTTCAGCGCCGTGACATTGACGGAGTCGATCTCGAGCAATGACTCGAGCGCGGACGCGGCCTTCGAGATGTCCCGCTTCGGGCCCTGAGTCCAGTACGTCCCCAGCATGATGTACCGCTCGGTGTCGCTGAGGCGGTCCATGTGGTTATAGGCCTTCTGCAGCAACTCTTCAACGCGTGGGCGCTGCAGCCCTCGGTTGGACAGTTCGACCGCGAGCTTCCGGTACGCCATCGCAAACCCTGTGTCGAGCGCGATGGCCTGGTCCATGAGTTCCGTGAATCGCGCGAAATCGCCGTCGACCTCGATGGCGCGATTCGCGGCGACATACCGCTGCAGCGCCTCGAGTGACGGCGTCGTCACCTTGTCCAGCGTCTTTGCGTTCTGAACGGTTCGCAGTGATTCACCCACTTTGGCGCGAAGGCTCTTCGACAGGCGGCTGATCGCGGGAATAATGTCCTTGTCGTTGTCAGCCGTCTCGCGGAACGTCGCCAGGTCTTCCCCGTTCTGCGCCGACACCAGTCGCGCCGACAGCACATAGCTACCGCCCAGCGACACGATGTCCCCGTCGATGACGGCCTTGATGCCCTCGCGCGTGGCGATTTCCCGGGCGACGCCGTAATCCACCTTCAGATCGGCTGGCCGTTGCATACGCTGCAGGACGCCGCGCACCGCCTTCAGGACGCTGCTCATGGCCGTCTCTCGCCAG
>DAIUET010000211.1:0-5765 GCA_036845045.1 Gemmatimonadaceae bacterium
CACAGGGGTGCGGTACGCATGCCGATGCCGAAGCAGTTCGAGTCGCTCAGGCACCTGGTCAGCAACACGCCAATGCTGGCGATTCACGTCCGATACGCGGGCCATTCGAGCGTGATCCATGCCAAGGCCGAGCACTTCAACCTCACCGGCAGCATCAAGGATCGCATGGCGTTCGGAGTACTGCGCGCCGCCTATGACCGGCAGGAGTTGCGCCCGGGAATGCGGATCGTGGAGGCGACAAGCGGAAACACCGGCATTTCGTTCGCGGCAATCGGTCGCTCGCTGGGGCACCCGGTCACGATCTGCATGCCCGACTGGATGAGCCGGGAGCGTGTTGACCTCATCCGGGCCTTTGGAGCGGAGATCCGCCACGTGTCAACCGAAGAAGGCGGCTTCCTCGGGTCCATCAGGATCACCGAGGAGCTGGCGGCCAGCGACCCGACGGTCTTCCTGCCGCGCCAGTTCGCCAACGAGGACAACACGCGCGCGCACGAGGAATCCACGGGACCCGAAATTCATGAACAGCTCCGCCTCATCGGTCGCGAACCGGATGCGTTCGTCGCGGGAGTCGGGACCGGAGGAACCGTGATGGGTGTGGGGCGCTACCTGCGGCGCCGGCATCCCCATGTGCGCGTGCACCCGCTGGAGCCGGCCGAGTCGCCCACCCTGAGCGTCGGCCACAAGGTGGGCCGCCACCGGATCCAGGGGATATCCGACGAGTTCATTCCGCCCGTCGTGGACCTGGCTTCGCTGGCCTCCGTGGTCTCGGTTCATGACGGCGACGCCATCCTGATGGCGCAGAAGCTGTCGTCGCAACTCGGCCTCGCCGTCGGAATCTCGTCTGGCGCGAACTTCCTTGGCGCCCTGAAGGTGCAGCGGGAAATGGGGCCGGAGGCGGTCGTCGCCACAGTCTTTTCGGACAGCAACAAGAAGTACCTCAGCACGGATCTGCTTCGGGAAGAGCCGGTCCGCGACGGCTACATGGCGCCTGAGGTCCAGCTGGAGGCGTACGAGACGATACCGCGCGTCTGCGTCCTCTGCCCCAGCGTGAACCAGGTGTTGCGTACCCTGCCCGCCGCGTGGGTCGCGTAGCGTTTCCCGGCCCCCGAGTGGCCTGTGGGGTTTCGTTTCGGGCCGTCATATTCACCGCATGGCTATAGCCCGAAAGGCATTCCTTGCCGCGTCGCGCAACAAATGGCTCGCGGAGCACTTCATGCGCCGGCCGTTTGCGCGTCGGGCCGTGCGGAAATTCATGCCGGGCGAGGAGCTGTCGGATGCGCTCGCCGCCGCGAAGGTGCTCGCTCCCGACGGCGTGGGCACGATCGTCACACGACTCGGCGAGACGCTCACCGGTGAATCGCAGGCCGATGCCGTGCGTGACCATTACCTCGGCGCGTTCGACGCGATCCAGCGCGAGGGACTGCCGACCGTCGTGTCCGTCAAGCCGACCCAACTCGGCCTCGATCATTCACTGGATGCCTGCCGCGAGCATCTGGACACGCTCGCCCGGAAGGCCGTGGCGACGGAAAGCCAGCTCTGGATCGACATGGAGGACTCGAGTTATGTCGACCGGACGCTTGCGTTATACCGTGAGCTGAAGGGGAAGTACGCTCCGATCGGAATCGCCATCCAGGCGTACCTGCGTCGGACGCCGCAGGACATCAACAACCTGCTGGACCTCAACCCGATGATCCGGCTGGTCAAGGGTGCGTACCTGGAGCCGCCGCACGTCGCGTTTCCGGCGAAACGGGATGTCGACCTGCAGTTCGCGTCGCAGGGGGAGCGGCTGCTCGAGGCCGCGAAGGACGGGCGGGCACTGCCGATCTTCGGGACGCACGACATGGCCCTGGTACGGCACCTGGTGTCGCAGGCCTCCACGCTCAAGGTGCCCCGGCACGGGTTCGAGGTGCACATGCTGTACGGCATCCGCTCGACGGACCAGCGGGCGCTGGCCGCCGAAGGACACGCGGTGAGGTGCCTGATCAGCTACGGCAACCAGTGGTTCCCGTGGTACATGCGGCGACTGGCCGAGCGGCCCGCGAACGTCTGGTTCGTGATGCGCACCGCGTTCTCCCGTTAGGCATGTCTGCGCGCGGGCCGGCGGCGGCCCAGCAACGCGTCCGTCAGAGATTCGGCTGCGGCGTCACGCGGTAGTACGGCTTCTTCGCGACGAAGCCCCTGGGGAAATGCCGTCGCGCATCCTCATCGCTCACCGTGGGCGAGATCACGACTTCGTCGCCATGCTTCCAGTCGGCCGGTGTCGCGACGGAGTAATCGGCGGTGAGCTGCAGAGCGTCGAGCACCCTCAGGATCTCATCGAAGCTGCGCCCGGTGCTGGCCGGATACGAGAGCGTCGCCTTCACGCGGTTGTCCGGACCGACCACGAACACCGAGCGGACCGTCAGGGTGTCGCTCACGTTGGGGTGGATCATGTCGTAGAGGGCGGAGATGCGACGGTCCGGGTCGGCGATGATCGGGAAGTTGACCTGATGTCCCGTGATGTCGGCGATGTCCACCGCCCAGAGCTCGTGTGACTCCACGGAATCGACGCTCAGCCCCAGGAGTTTCGTGTTCCGCCGGTCGAATTCGCCCTTGAGGGAAGCCAGCTTTCCGAGCTCGGTGGTGCAGACCGGCGTGAAGTCCTTCGGATGGGAGAACAGCATGGCCCAGCTGCCCCGCTTCCATTCGTGGAAGTTGAGGGGACCCTCCGTGGTATCCGCTTCGAAATCGGGGGCAACGTCACCGAGTCGAATCGCCATGTCGAACCTCCGCGCTGCGCATCTGGCGTGGCGCCGCTGAGGGCAGCGTCACCACACTCAACTGCAACATAGCAGGACGGCCTCCGTGGCGAAGGCCGTCAGGCGGAACTGGCTGCGGCCGGCGTTATGCGGGGACGGCCTGGGGCGTGGGATACAGCGGGAACGACACTGTGAGCGAGCGCACTTCCCGCTTCACCACCGCCGAAACGCCCTCATCTTCCGGCGCGGCAAGCACGCGGTCGATGAGCTCAGCGATGCGGGTCATTTCCGCCTCGCCCATGCCACGCGTCGTGACGGCCGGCGTTCCAATCCGGATGCCGCTCGTCACGAATGGAGACTGGGTCTCGCGTGGCACCGTGTTCTTGTTGACCGTGATGCCCGCGCGGTCCAGCGCCTGCTCGGCGACCTTCCCGGTCAGTCCCTTGTTGCGCAGGTCGACCAGCATGAGGTGGTTGTCGGTTCCGCCGGACACCAGCTGATAGCCGCGCGCCGACAGCGACTCGGCCAGCGTACGCGCGTTGGCCACCACGCGGCCGCAATACTCGCGGAAGGACGGCAACTGCGCTTCGCGGAAGGCAACGGCCTTCGCCGCGATCACATGCTCCAGCGGACCACCTTGCGAGCCGGGAAATACGGCCTTGTCGATCGTCTTCGCATGCTCCGCCCGGCACAGGATGAGTCCCGCGCGTGGCCCGCGCAGCGTCTTGTGCGTCGTGGTCGTGACGACGTCGGCGTGCGGAACCGGTGACGGATGGAATCCCGTCGCGACCAGGCCGGCGATATGGGCCATGTCGACCATGAAGATTGCGCCCACTTCCCTGGCGATTTCCGCAAACGCCGCGAAGTCGATGATCCGCGGATAGGCACTCGCCCCGGCCAGGATCAGGCGCGGGCGCTCCTTGCGCGCCACGTCGCGCATCTGGTCGTAGTCGATGTACCCGGAGTCATCCACGCCATAGTGCACCGCGCGATACAGCAGCCCCGAGAAATTCACCGGTGAGCCGTGCGTGAGGTGCCCGCCCTGCGAAAGGTCCTGGCCCAGCAACGTGTCGCCCGGTTTCATGAACGCGAGGCACGCCGCGAAGTTGGCCGAGGCGCCCGAATGCGGTTGGACGTTGGCGTGGTCCGCCGCGAAGAGGGCCTTGGCCCGGTCGATCGCGATCTGCTCGACCTGGTCCACGATCTCGCAGCCGCCGTAATAGCGTTTCCCTGGAAGGCCCTCGGCGTACTTGTTGGTGAGCGGGCTTCCCATGGCTTCGAGGACAGCCGGCGAGACGAAGTTTTCGCTCGCGATCAGCTCGAGTCCGTCGGTCTGCCGCTCGATCTCGCGCTCGATGAGCCGGGCGATCTCCGGATCCGTCTCGCGCAGCGCCGCACCGGGCGGACACCGGTCCCACTCACGCCAGCCGTTCATTCCGATTCCTCGCGTTCGATTTTTTCCACGCGGCGCGCGTGGCGGCCGCCCTCGAATTCGGTGGACAGGAAGACATCCAGGATCCTTCCCGCGTCCTCGGGAGAAAGGAAACGCGAGGGGAGCACCAGCACGTTGGCGTCGTTATGCTTCCGCGCCAGCTCCGCGATCTCCGGCGACCACACCACCGCGGCGCGAACGTGCGGGTGTCGGTTGGCCGCATAGGCCATGCCCAGGCCGGTGCCGCACAGCAACACGCCCCGCTTCGCCTCGCCCCGCGAGACCATGTCCGCCAGCGGATGCGCGAAGTCGGCGTAGTCCGACGATGCCGGCGTGTCCGTGCCGAGATCCTTCACGTCGTAACCACGCTCGCGGAGCTTCGCCTCGAGCTGCTCCTTCATCTCGAAGCCGGCGTGGTCGGCAGCAATCGGAATGACTTCAGGCATCGCGGGATGTGGGAGGTGAGATGTGGGAAAACTGCACCGCGGATCACGCGGTGTCGATCAGGAAGCCGGAGCGGAACCGTATTCTCTCACATCCCACATCCCACATCGTCAGCTTTTTCGCGGCCACTGAGGTCGTGTCTTCACCAGCCCGCTCACTGCCGCCAGCCGGCGTTCGGCGAGACGATCGGCGGCCTTGTAGGTCGGAATGCCCTGCTCTTTCGCGATCTCGAAGACGCCGAGGGTCGTATCGAAGATCTCATCCGCCTTCCGCAGTGCACGATCGCGTGTCCACCCGGCCACTTCGCCGTACACGTTGATCACGCCACCGGCGTTGGCGACGAAGTCCGGCGCATAGAGGATCCCACGGCGCTCGAGCTCGTCCCCGTGCCGCTCCTCGAGCAGCTGGTTGTTGGCGCCGCCTGACACGACTTCGACGGTGAGCTGCGGGATCGTCTCGTCGTTGATGATCCCGCCCAGGGCACACGGCGCGAAAATGTCGCCCTTCTGCGCGTAGATCGCGGCGGGATCGACGGCGGTTGCGCCGAACTCGCCCCGCGCCCGCTCCACGCGCGCGGCGTCGATGTCGGTCACGATGAGCGTCGCCCCGGCGGCGTGCAGTTCGCGACAGAGGAAGTGACCGACGTTTCCCAGTCCCTGCACGATCACGGTCTTCCCGCGCACGCTTTCGCTGCCCCACCGCACCCGGGCCGAGGCCTGAATGGCGCGAAATACACCCCGGGCCGTCACCGGCGAGGGATCGCCCGACTTCGTCTCGAGCCCCGCCACGTAATCGGTCTCCATGTGGACGAAGTCCATGTCGGCCGTGCTCGTGCCCACGTCCTCGGCGGTGATGTACCGCCCGCCTAACGATTCCACGAAGCGGCCGTGCGCGCGAAACAGCATCTCCCGGCGGGTCGTCCGGTTGTCACCAATGATGACCGCCTTCCCCCCGCCGAGGTTGAGCCCGGCCACGGCGTTCTTGTACGTCATGCCGCGGGCGAGCCGCAGCACGTCGAAGACCGCCTCTTCCTCGGACTGGTAGTTCCAGAAGCGCGTCCCTCCCAGCGCGGGACCGAGTGTCGTGTCGTGAATCGCGATGATGCCGCGGTACCCGGACGACTTGTCGTAGCAGGCCACGAGCTGCTCGTG
>DAIUET010000212.1:0-5737 GCA_036845045.1 Gemmatimonadaceae bacterium
CACCACGTAGACGGTAGCCGCGTCGTCAGGCAGCGCCTCCACGTCGTGCAGGCGGCCGCCGTGCACGGCGGGCCCGATCGATCGGAACGGCAGCCGGTCGAACGCCGAGGGCGACTGACCGGACAGGAGTGCCGGAGCGAGAGCGCCGGCCACGAGGCCAGGAAGGACGAAGTTGCGGAACGCGATGACCTTGGACATGGAAACGGCAGGTGAAGAGTGACGACGCGACGCCCCTTTGGTGGAGCTGCCGAGGCTGAACATGCACCGAAGCAATGCCGTGCGCACTACGACGCAGGATGAAGGGCCGCTCACGCGTACGGGTTTGTTGCGGTTCGCCTCGTCAGGTACCAGCCCACCGTGCCCGCCACCAGCGACCCGATCAGAATCCCGACCTTGGCCGCAGTGAGCTGGGCGCTTCCTTCGCCGAAGGCCAGGTTCCCTACGAAGAGCGACATCGTGAACCCGATCCCCGCCAGCCACGCGGCGCCGTGCAGGTCGCGCCAGGACACATTGGCCGGGACGTCGGCGAATCGGAGCCGCACAGCAAGCCAGCTGAACAGCATGACGCCGACAGGCTTGCCAACCAGGAGCCCCACGATCACACCGATCGTCACCCGGTCGATCAGCGCCCCCCCAACGCCCTCCAGCGACACTCCTGCGTTCGCAAGCGCGAACAGGGGCATGATGAGAAAGCTGACGGGACCGTGAAGCACGTGCTCCAGCTTGAGGAGTGGTGCCTGAACGGCGGAGGCATTGCGGTCGAGTTCGTAAAGTGCCTCCTGCTGACCTTTGCTGGTGAGCACCAGCAGGTCCCCCGTTTCCGAACTCTCGAAATCATCCAGGAGGCTTCGTCCCTTTCGCAGGAACTCTTCGGCGTTGATGCGGGTTCGCGACGGGATGGTAACCGCCAGAAGCACGCCCGCGATCGTGGCATGCACGCCTGACGTGAGCAAGGCCGCCCAGAGTGCGATGCCCGCGAGCAGATACGGCAGGATCTGCCGGACACCAAGGCGATTCATGGTCAGCAGGACCACCATGGCCACACTGGCAAGGCCAATCGCTCCCCAGGAAATGGTTGATGTATAGAAGAGGGCGATTACCAGCACTGCCCCCATGTCATCCACGATCGCGAGCGCCGTCAGGAACACCTTGAGTCCCACTGGCACCCTGGGACCCAGGAGGGTCAGTACGCCCAGCGCGAACGCGATGTCCGTCGCCATCGGAATGCCCCATCCGCGCGCGCCCTCGCCGCCCATGTTCAGCAGCCAGTACAGGACGGCGGGGACGACCATGCCTCCAACCGCGGCGGCCAGCGGAAGTGTTGCCTGGCGTATCGAGGACAGCTCGCCCACCAGCAGTTCTCGCTTGATTTCGAGCCCCACCAGCAGGAAGAAGACGGCCATGAGTCCGTCGTTGATCCAGTCATGGAGGGAGGCCGTCACCGGTCTGGCCGCAAGCCCGAGCGAGACCTCTGTTTCCCAGAGGTGGAAGTAGGTCTCCGACCACGGTGAGTTTGCCCAGACCAACGCGAGCGCTGTCACCGCGATGAGGAGGACTCCAGACAACACCCCGCGCTCGGCGAAGTCCGCAAAGGAAGCGGTCGGTCGTTTCTGGCGTCTGGGTTCGGTCATCGTCCCCGGTGGAAAACGTGTTGGCAGACTATCAACACCTTGGTGAAACCGTCATAAGCCATTAACGGACAATGCTTTGGTGTGTTGACTCTGGCAATCGTGGCGCGATGCGTGTTGACACGGTTGCGCTCCCTGCGGAGGCAGCCATCACATTGAACTCCGTCGCGGCCCATGCCCAGTCCCTTTTTGCCACTGGCCGCCCATCAGGGCGCGAGCGTTTGGGGCGCATCGTTCGTACTAGTCCCGCGAGGTGCGTTTGTGCGGCTTGCCCACGTCGCGCGCCACTGGTATGCTCGCCTGCTGAACCACCCCTGTTGGACCTTTCATTCCCCGTTGGAGTCCCTGCATGCGACGAACACCGCTCCATCTCCTGGTGCTACCGGTCGCGGCGCTGGCCCTCACCCAGACCGCAGGTGCGCAGAGTCAGTCGCGCGATAACCTGACCGGCGCCTGGGCGCTGACCAATGCCCGCATCGAGACCGTCACCCGGGGCACCATCGACCGCGGCACGGTCGTCATCCGTGACGGCATCATCGAAGCCGTCGGCGCCTCGGTCAATCCGCCAGCCGATGCACGGATCGTTGACCTTTCGGGCCGGACCATCGTTCCCGCCTTCATCGACCTCACGTCGTCGCTCGGGTTGCGAGCGCCTGACGAGGGTGGTCGCGGCGGCCGAGGCGCGGCGCCTCCACAGCCCTTCCCGGTGTTCGGCCAGGCGCCGGAGGTCACGACCGAAGTGCGGATGGTTGGGCTCGAGCCCGATCGTGTCGTAGCGGAAGAACTCCGCCTGAGCGCCACCGATGCACGCACGACACGCGACCAGGGAATCGGCGCGGTGCTCGTTGCACCGTCGCGCGGCCTGTTCCGTGGCCTGTCCGCCCTGGTGCCGATGCGCGACGATACGGCGTCCCGCTGGATCGTGAAGACGCCCGTGGCGCTGCATGTCGGTTACCAGACGGTTCCTGGCGAATACCCCAGCAACCTGCTCGGCGTCATCGCGTACCAGCGGCAGGCGTTTTATGACGCCCGCCGTCACGCCGCGATCATGGATCGATACAAGGCCAACCCCCGCGGCATGCCGCGGACCGCGCATAACGCGGAGCTCGAGGCCCTGGTGCCGGTCGTGAAGGGTGACATGCCGGCCTTCATCGCCGCCAACACCGAGAACGAGATCCTGCGCGCGCTGGCGCTGGCGAAGGAGTTCAACATCAAGCTCACGGTCGTCGGCGCCGTCGAAGGCTTCCGGGCGATCAATGCGCTCAAGACCGCTCGTCCGCCCGTCGTGAGCGTGGACTTCCCGCAGCCGTCGCAGACCACGGGCTGGCAGTACCAGTTCTCGACCCGCCGCGATCCCGCCGACAGTGCCGCGCGTGCGGCGGCGGCGACACGGCTCATCGAAGGCAATGCCGCCGCGCTCAACAGCGCCGGCGTCAAGTTCGCGCTGGCGTCAGGCGGTCTCGCCGCCAATGCGTTCATGGACAACGTCCGCAAGGCGATCGCGGCCGGCCTGCCGCGCAATGTCGCTATCGAGGCGCTGACGATCCGGGCCGCCGAAGCCGCAGGTGTCGAGGCACAGCTTGGCAGCATCGAGACAGGCAAGATCGCCAACCTGCTGGTCGTGCAGGGGGAGCCGTTGTCGGCCACCGCCCGCATCGAAAGCGTCTACGTTGACGGACTGCAATACGAAGTCGTTCCTGCGGCGCCAGGTCGGGGCGGTCGCGGTGGACGTGCGAATAACCCACCGCCGATGCGGGAGGAGTAAATGAAGATTTCGAATCTCGTACGTCAGGCGCTCGGCCTGGGGATTACCGCGGTGTCGCTGGGCGCGCAGGCGCCGGCGGCCGGCACGCAGGCATCCCCCTCGCTCGAACCGCTGGCGATTCCGGCGCCGGCCGCGGGCACGCTGGTGGCGATCACCAACGCCAACATCATGACCGCCAGCCGCGGCAACATCATGAACGGCACGATCCTGATCCGGAACGGCAAGATCGCCGAGGTCGGGACGAACGTCGCCATCCCGGCGGGGGCGAAGGTGATCGATGGCCGCGGGAAGTGGGTGACGCCGGGCATCATCGACGCGCACTCGCACACCGCGAACGAGGGCATCAACGAGGGGAGCCAGTCGGTCACCGCCGAAGTGCGGATGGACGACGTGCTCCGGCAGGATGGCATCTCGCTGTACCGCCAGCTGGCCGGCGGGACCACGATGGTGAACATCCTCCATGGTTCGGCCAACACCATCGGCGGCCAGAACGCCGTCATCAAGCTCCGGTTCGGGCTTCCGGTCGACAGCCTGCGGTACGAAAACGCCGTGCCGGGGATCAAGTTCGCGTTAGGCGAGAACGTGCGCCGCACGTCGAACGCGCAGTCCACCCGCTATCCGCGCTCCCGCCAGGGCGTGGAGGACCTGCTCCGCGAGTCGTTCATCGGGGCGCAGGAGTACAAGCGGGAATGGGCCGCGTACAACACGGCGAAGGCGGCGTGGGACCGGGCCAACGCGCGGTCGCGCGGCCCGGCGCCCATCCCGCCCCGGAAGGACCTGGAGAAGGACGCGCTGATCGAGGTGATGGAAGGGAAGCGCCTCGTGTACTGGCACTCGTACCGGGCCGATGAAATTCTCATGGCCCTGCGGATCGCCAAGGAGTTCGGGTTCAAGCCGCACTTCACCCACATCCTCGAGGGCTACAAGCTGGCTGACGAGCTGGCCGCGGCCGGCGCCACGGCGTCCACCTTCGCCGACATGTGGGGCTACAAGCTCGAGGCCTGGGACGCCATCCCGCACAACGCGTCGCTGATGGCCGAACGCGGCGTCATCGTCACCATGAATTCCGACTCGGACGAGCGCGCCCGGCGCATGTACCAGGAAGCAGCCAAGGCCATGCGGTTCGGCGGCGCCTCCGAGGAACTCGCACTCCAGATGATCACGCTCAACGCGGCGAAGCAGCTGGGCATCGACAAGCACGTCGGATCGATCGACGTGGGGAAGGACGCCGACATCGCGATCTTCAACGGCCACCCCTTCGCGCCCGCGTCGCGCGTCGAGATGACGCTGATCGACGGCCGCGTGTTCTTCGATCGCTCGACCGCACCGACGCTCGAGTGGCTCATGCAGCTGATGCGCATGCGGCCGAGGGTTACGTCTGAAGATGGAGGCCAGCGATGACAGGCCAGAGGCCAGAGGCCGGAGGCCGGAGGGTCGCTCGCCGATTCCCCATTCCCGATTCCCCATTCCCGATGTTCAGTCACGCTTCACGAGTCACGAGGTGGTTGGCCGCGGCGGTACTCGCGGTTGCACCGCTGGCGGTCGAGGCGCAGGGCACCTTCGTCATCCGCGGCGGCACGGTCGTCCCGGTCACGGGTGCACAGATTCCTAACGGCACGGTCGTCATCCAGAACGGTCGCATCACGGCCGTCGGGGCCAACGCGCAGGTGCCGGCGGGAGCGACCGAGATCAACGCCACCGGGATGTTCGTCTATCCGGGGCTCATCAACGCGGGCACGAACATGGGCCTGACGGAGATGGGTGGTGTGCCCGGTCCGGTCGACACGCGCGAGATCGGCGACTTCAACCCGCAGAATATTCACACCACGGCGGTGAACGTCGGCTCCGAGCATATCGGCGTCACGCGCGCCAACGGCATCACCTCGGTGATCACCGTGGGCGGCGGGTCAGTGTTCTCGGGACTGGCGGGCCTCATCAACCTCGGCGGCTACACCAACGAGGAGATGATCGCGAAGGAGAAGGTCGCGCTGCAGCTCTCGTGGCCCAACACGGGCGGCGGCGGCGGGCGGGGCCGCGGTGGTCGAGGCGGCGGTGGCGGTGGAACGCCGGGCGTGGATCCGATGGTCGCCTACCAGAACAACGTCCGCCAGATCTACCGCTGGTTCGCCGACGCGAAGGCCTACGGCGACGTGAAGGCGCGCCTTACCGCGAGCAATGCCCAGCCGCCTGTTGGCTGGCGCCAGAACCTCCGGTATGACGCGATGCTTCCCGCCCTCCGTGGCGAGATGCCCATTATGGTCGATGCCAACACCGTCGCCCAGATGCGGGACGTCATCCGCTTCATGGACAGCCTGAAGGTGAAGGTGATCATTCACGGTGCGAG
>DAIUET010000213.1:0-5727 GCA_036845045.1 Gemmatimonadaceae bacterium
CTGCTACACCACCTCGTCCCTTCTCCCGCGCCGGCGTGATGCTCGCAACACGCTCGAGTTGCACGGTGGCACCGCCCCGGAACGACGGGGCGCGATACACGGCTACCGGTCCGTGTTCTCCCTTGGTGACGATGAAGAGGGCACCGCCCGGCATGACGAACAGCCCTTCGGCATCCTGGGGGCCTTCGGGATACGTCGCGCGCATGGCCTCCGCATTGGCCGTGGACCCGGCGCCGGCGTCCGGTTCGGGCACGCGATAAATCGTGATGTCACGGCGCTTGCCGCTATTGTCTCCAATGTCTCCTACATAGAGGCAGGTCCCGTTCGGGCACGGACCAGCGCTCATGGCCTCCCAGTCGGTCACGCGCGCGCCCGTGACGCGCGTGCGGCCTCTCACCTCGCCGGTGGAGCTGATGGCGAACAGCACCGGCTCACCGGAATCGTTATGCGACCAGAGCGTTCCCGAGGAGCGGCTGCCGACAGCGACGCCGCTGGCCTCGGAGAGGCCGGCCAGTGGCACCGGTTTCAGCGATGCCTGGCAACCCTGCGCCGCTGCGCTGGTGACCGCTGTCATCAGCCCGACGAACGCGACAACCGGTAGCCGCAGCGCCCACCGTCTCGCCAGGCCCGTCCTCCACGTTTCCCGGGTGTGAAGGCGCATCAACTTCTCTCTCTCGAGTACGTGTTTCATGTGCACGGTCTCCTCCCTTCCCACGGTGACCCTCATTGCAGGATCGCGAACCGACCCGTGTCGAATACGATCACGGTCAGGTCGCGCCCATCGATCGAGGCCCGCGTAACTCCCTCGGGTTTGAGGAAGCGCGAGTACGCCGCGATATCCCGCCCTGGCGTCGCGGACTCACCATCCCACTCCACGATCCGGAACTGCAGCTTCTCTTCGTTGAGGTCTGATCCCGTGATCAGCCAGAACGCCCGAAGCCGGTGATCGTATTCGATGCTGCGGATGCCGGCGCCGCCCAGCCGCACGCGAAGCGTGGGGCCGTCGACACGCAGGTTCTCACGAACAAACGGTCCGGCGGTATCGGTCAGCGTGACCGGCACGATCAGCGCGGCACCACGTACGACTGGCGCACGCAGCCCGAACAGCAATCGCCTCCGGACCGGATCCCACGCCAGACCTTCGATATTCAGGATATGATCGCCGAGCTGTCGTTCAGTGCCGCGCAACTCCGGAACGTGGCGGGCGAGCCAGCCCTTGAGGTCCGGCACACGATCGACGCTCGTTATGCGGCCTGTCACGGTGTCGAACACGAATCGGATCAGACCGTCGCCCTCGAACCCGGTGAGCTTCGACTGGGAACCGACCGCATAGAAGAAATGGCCATCAGACGTCATCCCCTCGAGGTCCGTCACGTCCGCGGGCAGTGGTACGCGCACCGCCGTGCCCATCTGGCGTCCGTCAGCGCCGAGTCGCATCAGAAACAGCTCGCGATGACGGTTGTCGTCGACCAGGAGCAGCTGGTTGGTGCCTGGAACGTGAGCAACCCCCGATGCCTCGAAGTATCCGCCGGCGATAGCGACCGGTTCGTGACCGCTGCCGGCGGTAGAACCCTGGCGGCCACCCCCGGCTGGTGCCGCGGCCGAGCACCCGATGAAATCAGCAGGCCGAGGCTGAGCATCCGCACCGCCCGACCGCCAACAATCACATTGCCGGTCATTCTCCCGGGCCGTTTCCGGGTGGTTGCGCACCGGCGCGGAGCGGTACTTCGCGCTCAAATGCCACACGACCCTGATCGTCGGCCGATGCGGTGGCGAACACCTTTCCGTCTATGACGAATGTGAAGACGGCCCGTGGCTCGACGTTGCTGATGGAAAACTCGATCTCCTGGGTCCTCTCGCTGCCGGTTCCCGACACCTCCACCTCGGCGTCGCCCGTGGCATCGCTGTCAACACCAGTGGGCGCGAGCGACGCCTTTCTTTCCACGTCCGTGCCGTCGGTCTCTTCGACGAATTGTCCGCTCAGAATTACCTGCCCCTGGGCATTCTTCACTTCAGCCAGGGCGGCGCCCGAAAAATCGGCGTTCTCGTGCTGGATCACTTCGCCGCGGGTGCCCGAGCTCAAGCAGCCCAGCGTGAACAGGCTGACCATCAGCGTGCTCGCTATATGACCTCTCATTCCTGCCTCCCGTGTTGTCCTGGCGTGCGATACACGGGAGAGATGAACAGAAGATGAACGAACGGCGGCGAGCTGAGCCCCTAACGCAAGCTCGAGTCCGTTGCAGCAGGTTCGTTCGCCGGCAGGAAGATCTCGAACACCGTGCGCCGGCCCGTGGATGCGACGAGCGCGACATCTCCGCCGTGCAGCCTGGCCGCCCACTGGGCAATCGCCAGCCCGAGTCCCGCACCACCCATCTGTGCAGGATCGCGGCTTCGTGCGGCATCACCGCGGTAGAAGCGCTGGAAAATGCGCGACTGCGCCTCTGCCGGGATGCCGGCCCCGCTGTCAGTGACCGTGATCGTGTAGCCATCGGGACGCCGGGCGAGCTCCACGAACACGCTGGTTCCGTCAGGCGCGTGCCGTACCGCGTTGTCCACAAGGTTGACGACCGTCCGCCTGACGAGATCCTCGTCGCCCGTGAACGACGCATTCCCGGCAACCACGTGCTCGATCCCAATGTTCCTCTTCCCAGCCATCAGGCGCGCCGCGCGGACAATGTCATCGACCATCTCGTCGAGATACATCGGCTTCCGCTGCACGGGGTAATTGCCGGCGTCGGCGCGGGCCAGCGTGAACATGTCCTCGACCACGCGGGTCAGCCGGTTAGTCTGTTGCTCGATGATCTGGAGCGATTCGCGATACTCGTCCTCCGGACGGTGCGGCTGCTGCAGGGCCACGGAAGCTGCCGTCCGCGCGGTCGCCACTGGAGTGCGCAACTCGTGCGACGCGTCGGCCATGAACTGGCGTTGTTGCACAAACGAGGATGACAGGCGCTCGAGCAGTTCGTTGAACGTGCCCGCGAGCCGACCCAGTTCGTCGCGCGGGTTCGCGATCGGCAATCGCGCCTCGATATTCTCGACACCGATACGTCGTGCGCGGTCGGCCATCGCCATGACGGGCGAGAGGCTGTGGCGGGCCAGGAACCACCCGACGATACCCGCGATAATCAGCGCGGCCGGGACCACATACAGCAGGATCTCCCGCAGCGACTCGAGCTCCTCGTCCGTACGTTCGAGGTCGGTCCCGGTCAGAACGATGTACTCAGCGCCGTGTGCTTCGATGTTGACCCGCCGCACCGCCAGCCGATGTCGATCATCGATGTCGTCTCCTTCGGAGACCGTGTAGAGATACGGCGCGTCGCTGCCGATCAACTGAGGAGCGGGCAGGGTGAGTTCCAGGTCGTCGTCACGCCCTTGCTCCGCCAGCAGCCGGCCGCTCCCGTCGTAGATGGCGACCATTGCCTGTTCCGTGAACAACTCGGCTGCCGTACTCCGCGCGGCGTCGACCACGCCCTGCCCTTCGCCGAGGTCGTTCGTCAACGACGTGATCGCGATGCCGGTCACGGCGAGGAGGTTTTCGTCGATGCGCTTGTAGAGCGCGCGTCCCAGCAGCACATAGATCAGCAGTGAAACACCGACCAGTACGGCAGCCAGGACGCCGACATACCAGACCGTGAGGCGGGCGCGCAGACTCGCGATCACTCCGCTCCGTCTCCCGCCGACGACGCCAGGACGTAGCCCGCGCCCCTCCGGGTTCGTATCAGTTTCAGTTCGAAACCGTCGTCAACCTTCCGGCGCAGCCGCTGCACATAGACGTCGATTACGTTCGACAACGGATCGAAGTTCTCGTCCCAGACGTGTTCACTGATGTCGGTACGGCTCACGATGCGTCCCTCATGGCGGGCGAGATATGCCAGCATGGTGTACTCCTTGGTCGTGAGCTGGATCTCCTTTCCGGCGCGTTCAACCCGCCGGCTCCGTGTGTCGATCGTCAGGTCACCCACCTGCAGGATGGTCGGTGTCAGCACCGGTCCCCGGCGCAGCAGCGCGCGCACCCGCGCCAGCAATTCCGGAAAATGAAACGGCTTCGGCAGGTAATCATCCGCGCCGGCATCGAGCCCTTCGACCCGGTCCTCGACCCCGCCTCGCGCCGTCAGCATGAGGATGGGAATCGCAATCCGGCGCTGGCGCAGCCGGCGGCAGATCTCGAGCCCATCAATTCCCGGAAGCATGACGTCCAGGATGATCAGGTCATAATCGCCGGCGAGCGCGTGACCGAGCGCGGTCCGCCCGTCTGGAGCAACATCGACCACGTACGCGTGTTCCCGCAGCCCCTTGGCCAGTACGCGGGCGGCGCCCGGATCATCCTCAGCCAGCAGTAGTCTCATCGAACAGTGGACTCAATCGCAGTGAAAGTCGTTGACGCGACGTCGAGCCGTGAGCCTCAGCCTGGTGTGCGTGGACGGTGGAGCGGGTCGCCGGCCCCGGACGTACCCCTCGTCACGCGCGTCGGTCATTACACTTTCACCCTGTGAGCACATCAAATACCTATCCGCTGGAGCCGGCGATAGAGCCGATGCTCGCCACGCTCGCCGAAAGCATCCCGGAGGATGGAGCAGATTACCTGTTCGAGCCGAAGTGGGACGGCTTCCGCGCGATCGTGTATCGCAGTGACTCCGACGTCTACATACAGAGCCGCGACCTCAAGCCCCTCGACCGCTACTTCCCCGAGCTGCATGAATCGCTGTTGACCGCGTTGCCGGCGGGGTGCGTGGTCGACGGCGAGATCGTCATCGTCGGCGCCAATGGCCTGGATTTCGGCGCGCTCCAGATGCGGCTCCACCCGGCGGCGTCGCGCGTCAACAAGCTGGCCGCCGAAACACCTTCGGCATTCGTGGCGTTCGACCTGCTTGCCATGGACGGACGCTCCGTCATGGACGAACCGCAGGAGAAGCGCCGGGCGCTCCTCGAAGGCCTCATGCAACGTGTGGGTCCGCCGCTGCATCTGACGCCCATGACGCGCGACCGCGCCACCGCCGTGCGCTGGCTCAAGGAGTTCGAAGGTGCGGGGCTGGACGGCGTGATCGTGAAGCCGGCCCGGAGTCGTTATGCGCCCGGCAAGCGGGCCATGATCAAGGTCAAGCACATCCGTACCGCCGACTGTGTCGTGGCCGGGTTCCGCTGGTACAAGACCGGCCAGGACATGGTCGGTTCCCTCCTCCTCGGGCTCTATGACGACGCGGGAACGCTCCAGCATGTCGGCGTCACGTCGTCCTTCACCATGGCGATGAGGAAGCAACTGGTGAACGATCTGGCTCCGCTGCGAAAAGACGCCATGGCGAACCATCCCTGGAGGGAGTGGGCCAGCGCTTCGGACAGCCGCATGCCGGGAGCACAGAGCCGCTGGTCCGCGGGAAAGGACCTCTCCTGGGAGCCGCTGCGGATCGAGCGGGTGTGCGAAGTCAAGTACGATCACCTGCAGGGAGATCGCTTCCGCCACGCCACCGTCTTCCTGCGCTGGCGCCCCGACAGGGCGCCGGACGACTGCACCTACGAGCAGCTCGAGGTCACGCCGCCTTACGAGTTGGCGAAGGTCTTCTCATCGGGATCGAGCGGCTCCTGAACCGGCCGGATCGCCGCCGGCACGTGTTGCAGGTTGACGCGGATACGGGTCCAGGTGGTGTATCGCCCGCGCATCCGGTCGACCAGTACGTCGGCGGGCTCGAGATGCTTCGCCGCTTCGGGGTGGCGTTTCTTCCAGCGTTCCAG
>DAIUET010000214.1:0-5720 GCA_036845045.1 Gemmatimonadaceae bacterium
GGGCAATTGAACGGTACGGGCGCTTTTCTGGGCGGCAACATGAGGTACCTGGTCGGCTCCGCCTTCCTCGAGTGGCTGCAGCAGCGCAAGGGGGACTCGAGCCTGGTGCACCTGTGGCGTCGGATGAGCGCCCGCCAGGATCGCTCGTTCGAGGCGGCGTTTGCGGGCGTCTTCGGCGCGGGCCCCGCGGACCTGTACGGCGCGTTCTCGGTCGACGTGATGGAGCGGGCACTCCAGGTCCGGTCGCGGTTGCGCGAGGCCGGCCTCGTTGAAGGAGAACTCGTGCAGCGCCTGACCGGCGCGACAGGCGAGCCGGCGGTTTCGCCCGACGGGTCGCGGCTCGCGGTCGTCCTCCGCTCGCTGACTGGCCCATCCCGGTTGGTCGTCATGGCGACGGCTCCCGAACCCGACTCGGCACTCCGGAGGGCGCGCGAGCGGATGCTGCGGCTCGACTCACTCGATGTCGCACCCTTCGATTCCTTTCCACGACCGCGACGTGCCCTCGCGACACTGCACCCGTTCAATGGACGGTCCCACGAGCAGCCCCGCTGGATGCCGGATGGGGTGCACGTGCTGGTCAGCCGGGATGAGCCGGCGCCTAACGGCATCACCCGGCCGGACCTCTTTCTCTGGAACACGAAGACAGGCGACGTGCGACGCGTGACGCGCGGCGCCGGCATCCGGCAGGCGGATCCCTCGCCGGATGGCCGGCACGCGGTGGGGGTCCGTTGTCACGCCGGTTTCTGCGGCGTGGTCCGGATCGACGTGGCGAACGGGTCGTGGGAGGAGCTTGTCCCGGGGGAGCCCGAACTGGTGTGGCACCGTCCCCGTTACAGCCCTGACGGGATGAGGATTGCCGCAGGATACCAGCAGCACGGGCGGTGGAACCTCGCGCTCGTCGATCCCGTTACCAGGGTCACACTGCCGTTACCGATCGAGGACGGGGTCTCTCGTTATGCACCGTCTTTCACACCGGACGGCCGCCGCCTCGTGGCGGTGAGCGACCGGGGCGGCGTTCCCAACCTGGAACTCGTCTCCCTCGACAGCGGAGCGCCGCGCGTCCTCACGCGGGTGACCGGAGCCGTCGCCGCGCCCGACGTGAGCCGGTCGGACAGCAGCGTGTGGTTCCTGGCGCTCCGTAGCGGGGGATACGATCTGCGGCGCGTGGTCGCGACTGACGAGTCGGGGGCTGGTGCGGTGGTTTCAATCGGCGGAGCGCTGGCGCCAGCCGCGCCACCCACCACCATACTCCCCGGACTGGCGACGCCGCATGCTGACGCAGCGGTGATCGTTCGCGAGTATGGCCTCGGACCGCGCCGGTGGCGGGTGCTCCCCGGCGGGACGGCCGGGCCGGACGGGCACGCCACGACCCTCATGGTCGCCAACATCGATCCGATCGGAAGGCTCAGCATCATCACGCAAGGCACGTACGGGTCGCCGGGCACATGGCGTGGCGCGTCGGCGGCGGCCGGTTACCGCCCCACCCGCGTCGCTCTCGAGGGCATGCTCGGATACGCTGAGCACGAGCCGTCCAAGGCACGGGATCACCTCAGCCCGAGGACGTCGGATCTACGCTTCCTGGGGGCCGGCCTTCAGGCGCGAGTGTCCGGCGAAGGGAGTCAGTTGGCGTACCTGGTGCGGGCCGCCGTTGGTACGGGACGAATTGAGAATGACGCACTGGAGGCCAACCGGGTGGCCGCTGCCGGCGAAGTCCGGGCGCGACTCTCGGCGTCCTTCCAGCGGTTCACGCTCAGTGGCCTGGTGGGCGTTGTGGCGGATGCGGGAAGCACGGACGGAGAATCGTGGCGACGGGCGGTTGGTCTCGTGAGCCTGAGCGCGGGGACGTCGCGTTATCAACTGCGTGGCGAGTGGCATCGGGGATCGGTCACGTCGCCTGGACCAGATGACGCGGGCCGCGCCGCCGAGCAGTTCGTCGTGGGTGGCGCGCCCAACCCGCTCTTCGATCCCCTCTTCTTGTCCCAGCGGATCCCGCTTCCCGCGGTCCCCGCGGGATTCCTTGGCGGAGGCGCGTTTCAGGTCATCAAGGGAACGCTCGGTGGGAAAGAGTGGGAGCCGTACTTCCTCTGGGCCAGCGACGGAGCGTCCTTCAGCGACTTCAGACGCATCGGGGGCATCGAGCGAACTTTTGGCATCGCGTCGCTGGGTTTCGCGAGGCTCCCGGCGATACGAGCCCGCGCGGGCGCGTCCTGGTCATTCGACGCGCCCTACGCTGACCGGGCTCGCCTCTACGCGAGCCTGATCTTCACTCCCTGATCGGCTTCACCCTGACCGCCTTGAGCAGTTGCGCCAACGGCGCCTTCCCGGGCTTGCCGGACACCGCGCCGCCCGCGACGAAGGGCGCCACCTCGACCACGCTGAGCTGGTAGTTGCCCGTGACGTTTGCGTCGTAGGAATTCGCGAGGATGAAGTACAGTGCCCCCGGCTGCAGCGTGAAGACGATGCGGGAGTCCGTGTCGAACGTGTCGTTAGGATCGTTCGGGTCGTCAGGATCGACGTCATCGTTGACCGCGCGCTCCACCAGGCCGCCGGCGGGAAGGAGCTCCAGCAGCGCGAGCCACGTGTCAAAGCCGGCCGTCATGTCGATCTGCACGTTGGTCGCCGCGGTCACCTGGATGGCGTAGCCATCGGCGTAGGTGCCGTCGTCCAGATGGCAGTCGGTCGTCGACAGGGACGCGTCGACCGTGTCGCCGACCGCGATGGTTGCTGCCAGCAGGGTGGAGCACCGGTCGTGGACGCGGATCGTGGCTGAGGCGGTGCGACCGTCGACGGTCGCGGTAATCGTCGCACTCCCGTCAGAAACCCCGGTTACCAGGCCGGCGCCACTGACCGTCGCTACCGCAGGAGTGCTCGAGCTCCAGTTGATTTGCCGGCCGGTCACGATGTTGTTGTTCGCGTCGCGCAGGGTCGGCGTGAGCTGCACCGTTTCTTCAACGAAGATCGTGTCATTCGTGGGGGCGACGGTAATCGAGGAGATAGGCTCGGGAACGACGTTGACGGTCGCGACCCCGCTCCGGTTGCCGCTGGCGGCCGTGATAAGCGCCTGGCCCAGCGCGTGTGCCGTCACCAGTCCGGACGCCGACACCGAAGCCACGGTGGACGCCGATGTCGACCACGACACCGGTTGGCCGGAGAGGATGTTGCCATCCACGTCCTTCACGGTCGCGCTGAGCTGAACACTCTCGCCGACCTGCTGCGACGTCTGCGCTGGCGTCACCTCCACCGTGCCGACGACCACTGTTGGCTCCGAGGAGCCGCCGCCGCAGGCGGCAAGGGAGTATCCAAGAACCAGCAAGGCTGAAGCCTTGCGCACCGCCCTCGCCGCAGCAGTCCGTCGCATTTGTTGGGTCCTGTGTGTGGGCTGATCAGGGGTCGGACGGTTCAGCGTCCCTTCCGCCGACCGGCAGTCTAGCCCGCCGCGCGTCCAGGAGCCACCGACGCGGCGTTGTCAGCCGTTGCGTCCCCTACCCTTGCCGGGTATTCCCCGTTCCCGTGTCAGGAACGATTCCCTTGAATAAGCGGTGCGCGGTGGTCAGTATCCGCGAGCTTTTTTCCCGGAGACGAAGCGCCCATGCGAATTGGAGTTCCGCGAGAAGTGGCCACCGGTGAGCGCCGGGTTGCACTTTCCCCCGAGAGCGTGGCGCGCCTGGTCAAGTCCGGCGTCGAGGTGGCCGTCGAGCGTGGAGCCGGTGTTCAGGCCAACTTCCCGGACGACTTGTACGAGAAGGCAGGGGCGAGCCTGGGCGACCCGTGGAGCGCGGGAGTGGTGGTGAAAGTGCAGAAGCCCACGGCCGATGAAGCGCGGCGGCTGGTGAAGGACGCGATTCTCATCTCGCTGGTCCCTGCCGCCACCAGCGCCGAGCTGCTCCAGCAGCTCGCCGGCGCCGGTGTGTCGGTCCTCGGTCTCGAGCGCGTCCCACGGATCACGCGCGCGCAATCGATGGACATTCTCTCGTCACAGGCGACCATCGCCGGGTACAAGGCGGTACTGATCGGAGCAGCCGAGATGGGGAAGATCCTCCCGATGCTCACCACGGCCGCCGGCAACATCCCGCCCGCAAAGGCGTTTGTCCTTGGCGCCGGCGTGGCCGGGCTGATGGCCATCGCGACAGCGCGTCGCCTGGGCGCGGTGGTCTCCGGGTTCGACATCCGAGCCGCGGCCCGGGAGCAGGTGCTGTCACTGGGCGCGACATTTGTCGGCCCGGAGCCCTCCGCGGACGCGGAAGCAGCCGGCGGTTATGCGCGCGCGCAGACCGAGGAAGAGCAGCGGCGGACGATGGAGGCCATGGCCACGCACCTGAAGGACCAGGACCTGGTGGTCACCACCGCGCAGATCCCCGGGCGTCCGGCGCCACGCCTCATCACCGCCGCGATGGTCGCCACGATGCGGTCCGGTGCGGTCATCGTCGACCTGGCCGCCGAAACGGGTGGAAACTGCGAGCTGACGCGCGCCGGCGAGACGACCGTGCATAACGGGGTCTCGGTCGTCGGGGCCACGAACCTGCCCAGTTCCGTTCCGCATCACGCGAGCCTGATGTTCAGCAAGAACGTCTATACGCTGCTGCAGCACCTGATCAAGGACGGCAACATCACGCTCAACCTCGACGACGAAATCACCGGGCCGATGTGCCTCGCGCACGGAGGGGCGGTTCGTACCTGAGCCCCCATTTCCCCTCTCTCACCTCCATCTCACATGTCTGAGTCTCTGATTGGCGGCCTGGTGATCTTCGTGCTCGCGACGTTTCTCGGCGCAGCCCTGATCGGCCGCGTTCCGCCCACGCTGCACACGCCACTCATGTCGGGATCGAACGCTATCTCCGGCATCACGGTGGTCGGCGCCCTGATCGTGGCCGGCGCCGGGCTCGGATGGATCTCGACGGTACTCGGCTTCCTGGCGGTGGTCTTCGCGATGGTCAACGTGGTCGGCGGGTACACCGTCACCGACCGCATGCTGCTGATGTTCAAGAAGGAGGAGAAGCGATGAGCCGCTCGACGGAGCTGCTGGTGTACCTCGTCGCGGCGGTGCTCTTCATCATCGGGCTGCAGCGGTTGCAGAGTCCCGCGACGGCACGGCAGGGAAATGCGACCTCCGGCGTGGGAATGCTGATCGCCATCGTGGCGACGCTGCTCACGGCGGAAGTCCTCACGCCGACGGTGATCGTGGCCGGGATGCTGGTCGGTTCAAGCATCGGGTTCTGGATGGCGCGCACGGTGAAGATGACCTCGATGCCGCAGATGGTCGCGTTGCTCAATGGCTTCGGCGGGGCGGCGTCGCTGCTCGTCGGCGGCGCCGAATTCCTCAGGTCGGAGCTGCGCGGCGAGCAGATCCCGGTCGATACCGGCATCACCATCCAGCTCACGTTGCTCATTGGCGCGGTCACCTTCACCGGAAGCCTGATCGCCTGGGCCAAGCTGCAGGAGGTCATGACGGGGAAGCCGATCGTCTTCGCCGGCCAGAAGCCCCTGAGCGCCCTCCTGTTCCTGGCGGTCCTCGGTTTGAGCGTCTACCAGCTGACGACGGTCGAGTCGATACTGTGGCCCTTCTACGCAGTGTGCGCCATCAGCCTCCTGCTCGGCGTGTTGCTCGTCATCCCGATCGGCGGCGCCGACATGCCCGTGGTCATCGCGCTGCTCAACTCGTATTCCGGTATCGCGGCCGCGATGACGGGCTTCGTGATCGACAACAGCGTCCTGATCATCTC
>DAIUET010000215.1:0-5701 GCA_036845045.1 Gemmatimonadaceae bacterium
AACGGCGTCGTGGCGTTCGTCACCGGCCTCATTTCGAGTTGGAGTAGTACGGCGGGCGTCGTCCTGCCGGCGTTCCTGCCCACGGTACCCGGCCTGGTGGAAAAGGTCGGCGGTGGCGACCCGCTGGCGGTGGCGCTGAGCATCAACGTCGGGTCGGCCATGGTGGACGTGTCACCCCTCTCGACGTTAGGCGCGCTCTGCCTGGCCACGGTGAGCGACCCTGCCGAGGCCCGGGTGCTGTTCCGGCAGCTCCTGCTGTGGGGGCTCTCGATGAGCGTCGTGGGAGCCGTGCTCTGCCAGCTCCTGGCGGGGGCTTTCGCCCGGATCTGAGCTGAGGGATGAGTCCCGGCCGTAGTGGTTCCCCCGTCGTCATATCGCCATTTCCCCGACTGAACGGTCAGGGAGCGTGTCGACATTGCGGTGATATGTCCGCACATCCGCCACTTACGATGGGGCAGCAGGCCGGCCGGCGCTCCTGGGCCGAGCCGTGGAAGATCAAGATGGTCGAGCCCCTCAGCATGGTTTCGCGGGGCCAACGGGAGCGCGCGCTCGACGATGCCGGCTACAACACGTTCCTCCTCCGCTCGGACGACGTGTACATCGACCTGCTGACCGACAGCGGCACCAGCGCCATGAGCGATCGCCAGTGGGCGGGCATGATGCTGGGCGACGAGGCGTACGCGGGGAGCCGGAACTTCTACCACCTGGAGGAGGCGGTGCAGCGCCGGTACGGCTACCGGCACCTGGTCCCGACGCACCAGGGTCGCGGCGCGGAGCACCTGCTCAGCAAGGTCGCCATCCGTCCCGGGCAGTTCGTGCCGGGCAACATGTACTTCACCACCACGCGCGCCCACCAGGAGCTGGCGGGCGGCACCTTCATCGACGTGGTGATCCCGCAGGCCCACGATCCTGCCAACCTCCATCCGTTCAAGGGGAACGTGGACCTCGGCGAGCTCGAGGCGCTGATCGAGCGCGTCGGCGCCCGGCAGGTCGCCTACGTCAGCCTGGCGGCCACGGTGAACATGGCGGGCGGGCAGCCCGTGAGCCTCGCGAATGCCCGCGCGCTGTACTCGTTATGCAGTCGCCACGGCATCAGCGTGTTTCTCGACGCCACGCGGCTGGTGGAGAACGCTTTCTTCATCCAGGAGCGCGAGGAAGGCCAGTCGGGCCGTTCCATTGCCGAGATCATGCTGGATTTCTGCGCCTGCACCGACGGCGCGTGGATGAGCGCGAAGAAGGACAGCCTGGTGAACATCGGCGGGTGGGTCGCCGTCAATGACGAGGGACTCTTCGAGGAGCTCCGGAACCTGGTGGTGCTCTACGAAGGGTTGCATACCTACGGCGGACTGGCCGGCCGCGACCTCGAGGCGATGGCCATCGGCATCGAGGAGTCGATCGCGGACGACCATGTGCGGGCGCGCATCGGCCAGGTCCGGTACCTGGGCGACCTGCTCACGGAGTGGGCCATCCCGATCGTCCACCCGGTGGGAGGACACGCGATCTTCCTGGACGCGAAGGCCTTCTACGAGCACCTGCCCCAGGACGTGTTCCCCGCGCAGACGTTGGCCGCCGAACTGTACCTCGACTCGGGGATCCGCGGCATGGAGCGGGGCATCGTGAGCGCCGGGCGTGATCCGGTCACGGGGGACCACCATCGTCCCGCACTCGAGCTCACCCGGCTGACGATCCCCCGTCGGGTCTACACGCAGGCCCACATGGACGTGGTGGCCGAGTCCGTGAAGACGGTCTACGATAAGCGCGACGCGGTGCTCGGCCTCCGCATGGTCCACGAACCGACGTACCTGCGCTTTTTCCAGGCGCGATTCGAACCGCTGTGCGCCAACGCGACTGATTGAGAAGGGGCCCGGCGGCAATACGAACAACGGCCGGCGCATCGCGCGAACGACGCTCGCGCGGCCGGTGTTGATCGCCGTGCGCGTGAGGCCCTGAGCGCGGCGTCCTAGCTCGCCGGTGTCGCCGCTGGTTTCAGGTACTTGGCATACCACGCGAGATATCGCTCGTACCGATCCTTCTGGTACGATGGCAGCGTGATGCCGTGGTTCTGGTTCGGGTAGACGATGAGCTGCGTGTCGATCCCCTGGCTTTTCAGCGCCATGTACATCTGCTCGCTGCCGGAGATCGGCACGTTCATGTCCCGCTCACCACCAAGGAACAGCGTCGGTGTCTTGATCCTGTTCGCCTGCCAGAACGGGTAGGAGAGCTTGTCCCACAGTTCCTTGTTCGCCCACGGCTGGCCGACCTCGTTGTCGTACTGGAAGATGTACTGGTCCGTCCCATACATCGTCGTCTGCAGGGAGCTCCCGGCGCCGCTCGTCGCCGCCTTGAAGCGCGTCGTGGTCGCGATCGTGTAATTCGTCAGGATGCCGCCGTAGCTCCACCCACCGATGCCCAGGCGCGTCGAGTCGGCCACGCCGATGGCGATCGCGTGATCGACCGCGGCCAGGAGGTCCTGCACTTCCTTGTTCCCCCAGTCGGCGTAGATCGCCTTCTGGTATTCCGCGCCCCGGCCGGAGCTGCCGCGATAGTTCACCGCCAGGACGACGTAGCCGTTCGCCGCAAAGAGTTCGCGCTCGAAGCTGAACGCATGCTGGTCCTGCGAGTTCGGTCCGCCGTGGATGCGCAGCAGCGTCGGGTAGCGGGTGCCGGCCTTGAAGGACGCGGGCTTCACCATGAGCCCGTTGACCACCGTGCCGTCACTCCCCCGCGCCGAGAAGTCCTCGGTGGTCGCGAGCTGCACCGTCTCGAGCCAGGCGGCGTTTTCCTTCGTCAGGGCGCGCATTCCGCGGGGGTCGAGCGCGAAGACTTCGTTAGGCTGTGTGGCCGTGCCGGCCACGACCGCGACCCGGCCATTCGGTGCGAGCGCGAACGACGAGACCGCGCGCCGTCCCTCCACGAGCCGGGACATCGCGCCATCGCTGACGCGCACGCGCGCCAGGTGGTTGGCGCGGTCGTCCTCGACCTGCACCAGGAGCGTCGTGCCGTCGCTGGTCCACACCGGTGAGCCCACGGCGCGGTCGAGCGACGCCGTGAGCACCCGGGCGTCGCCGCTGTCGACCGGCACCACCGCCAGCTTGTTCTGGCCGTACGCGGAGAACTTCGGCTCACTCCCCTGCAGGTACGCGATCCACTTGCCGTCCGGACTCCAGACCGGGCGCCCCCCATCGGGTCCCTCGAACTTCGTCAGCTGTTTCGGCTGCGCCGTGACCCGCGCCTCGACGACGTAGATGTTCGTGTTGTTCTCCTTGTCGGGATCCGTCCCGCGCTCCGACACGAACGCGATCCACTGCCCGTCGGGAGACCACGACGGGTTCGACTCCGTGTATTTCCCCGTCGTCAGCTGGTCGACCTTCTTCGACTCCACGTCGAAGAGGTACAGGTGCGTCTGCCGGTTCCCCAGGTATCCCTGGCCGTCCTGCTTGAACTGATACCGATCGACAACGATGGGGCTCGAGGGACGAGGACGCGTCGTGTCGGCGGGGGCCGGCCGATCGGCGTCGGGATCGG
This sequence comes from Gemmatimonadaceae bacterium, assembly GCA_036845045.1. GTDB lineage: Bacteria > Gemmatimonadota > Gemmatimonadetes > Gemmatimonadales > Gemmatimonadaceae > JABWBJ01. The sequence continues at coordinate 3,526 of DAIUET010000215.1, forward strand.
GATCCCGAACCGTCAGGACCAGTCGCTTGCTGTCGGGGGACCATTCATGGCCGCTTACGCCCCCCTTGATGTCGGTCAGTTTCTGCGGCTCACCGCCCTCACGATCGAGCAGGAAAACCTGCGCGCCGCGCTCCGACGGGATACCGCGCGACGACGTGTAGGAGATGTACTTCCCGTCGGGGCTGAATCTCGGCGACCCCTCGCTCTCATGAGAGTAGGTGAGGCGGAGAGTCTTCGTGCCGTCCCAGCGCGTGATATGGAGGTCCGACTCGCTGCGGTCGCGAACCGAGTCCAGTTGCGACACCGTGTAGAGGACCCATTCTCCGTCGGGGGAGATCTGCAGGTTGCCCACGGTGCGGACGCGATACATGTCCGACAGGTTCAGCGCCCGCTTGCCGCCCGGCGCGGCTGCGGGCGCGGCGGCGCCACGCCCTCCACCGCGTCCCTGGGCGGATACGTCCGCAGGGTTGAGCAGCAGAAAAACAGCAGAGCTGGCGACTATTGCGGCGGCTCGAGAGCGCATACTCACGCGATTGAGGGTCTGCCGCAATTTGACGCGCGTGATCGGCTGGGGGCAGAGGCCGGAGGCGCTGTTTGCGACTTCGCTTTCTCGCTCGGCCGCTACGCCTTTTCCGCTCCCGGCTTGCCGTTTTCGACCACCCAGGTTGCGGCGGTCTGCACCGGTGCCCCCGCGGTCCGCACATACGGCACGGTGCGGTAATCCGTCGTCCATCGATCGGCGGTCAGTTCGCAACGCACATAGCCTCGCCGGGCGCTGTGGTACTTCATGTTGGGAACCGCGGTTTCGTAGTTCGTCAGCTGACCCCAGCGATCGAACCCGTCACCGCCCGAGGAGATCGAGGTCCCGATGAACTCGGTCGCGATCGTCGGTGATTCCGGCTGCAACGCGTCGCGCGTGACATCCATGACGAACGAGGCGTGAATGTCCCCGGTCAGGACGACCAGGTTCTTTTGCTGCCGTTCCGCCATCCACGCCAGCAGTCGATCGCGCGCGGCCGGATATCCGCTCCACGGGTCCATCGGATGCAGTTCCGGTCGCCGTGGATCGGGAACGCGACTGAACGCGATCTGCTGCGCGAGCACGTTCCACCGCGCCTGCGACTGGTCGACGCCGCGCGTGAGCCACCGCTCCTGCGTGTCGCCAAGGACGACCCGATCCGCATCGCTCCACTCCGTGCATGCCGGCCTGATCCCGTCGCCACACGACTGGTCGCTCCGGTACTGGCGCGTGTCGAGTACATGGAACCGTGCCAGCCGGCCGGCGTTGAGGGTCCGGTAGAGCAGCATGTCCGGGCCCTTCGGGATCGACGCCTTCCGCAGTGGCTGGTGTTCGTAGTAGGCCTGGTACGCCGCCGCCCGCCTGACGAGGAACGGCTCTCGCGCCATGCCGTCCGCCGGGACGGCCCCCGCGTAGTTGTTGTCCACCTCGTGGTCGTCCCAGGTCACGAGCCAGGGGAATGCGGCGTGGGCGGCCTGCAGCGCCGGGTCGGTCTTGTAGAGCGCATAACGATTCCGGTACTGCTCGAGTGTGGCCGGCTCCCACTCCTGGTGACGGCGGACCGGCGTGGCCGCGGCGTTCGTGGCCCCTTCATAGATGTAGTCGCCGAGGTGCGCGACCAGCTCCACGTCCTCACGGGCGAGGTGCTCGTGAGAGGTGTAGAGGCCCTGTTCGTAGTGCTGGCAGGACACGAACGCGAACCGGAAGCGGTCCGGCGTGGCGTTCGAGGCGGGGGCGGTGCGCGTCCGGCCGACGGCGCTCGCTTCTCCACCGGCATCGAAGCGGTACCAGTACCAGGCCGCCGGGCGCAGGCCGCCGACTTCGGCGTGGATCGAGTGGCCGAGGTCGGGGCGCGCCACGGTGGTCCCGCGCCTGACGATGTTCCGCATCGCCTGGTCCGTGGCGACTTCCCATCGCACGTTCACCGCCTCCGGACCCATCCCGCCACCATTCAGCGGATCGGGCGCCAGCCGCGACCACAACACCACGCCGTCAGGGAGCGGATCACCGGATCCAACGCCGAGGGAGAACGGGTTGGCGGCGAACCGTGGACGGACCAGGACGGGCAGGCGGGGAATGCCGGCGACGGCCAGCCCGAACGCGGAGAGCCGGGCCAGGAAATCGCGACGTGAGGTATGCATCGGAAGAGGGAATCGG
>DAIUET010000216.1:0-5653 GCA_036845045.1 Gemmatimonadaceae bacterium
CGATGCGCAGTTCCCACAGCCCGGCGCGCTCGAGGGGGACCCGGGCCTCGTACTGGCCGGGCGCTCCCGCGACGAGGCTGACCTCGACCGGGTCGTTGGCACGCGCGACGTGGACCACTTTCACGACGACCGAGGCGCCGTCGATGGGTCGCACCACGGAATCGCTCAGGGCGATGCGCAGGTCCGACCCCCGGCCGGCCCGGATCGGCGACAGGCTCGCGGCGAGTTTCCAGCCTAACGCGACGTTCCGCGCCCGCTGCGCCATCTCATCGTCCCAGTGGACCCCCCGCTGATAGTAGTTCTCCTCGACCGCAAACGAGGGATCGCCGCTGGCGACGCGGATCAGCCAGACGTTGGCGGCGATGGTCGTTCCGAGGATCGCGATGACGGCGATCGGCCACCCCATTCCACGCTTCATGGATCCACGCCTCCGCCATCCGGTGGACTGTCGTGCGGTGAGGGTCCGAGCAGGCGCCAGGGGAACTCCTCGTCGTAGCCGGCGCCGTCGCTGATGTGGACCTCGATGGCCGGTTCGCCTGACGAGAACGCGTCGCGCGGCAGGCTCACGAAGAAGCTGGTCGTCTCGGTCCTGCCGCCGGCAACGGGGAGGGGGTTCACCGGCACGATGACGGAGCCTCCCCGGGCTCCCTCGATCTCGATCTGATAACGCCGGTCGGCGCGGCTGCGATTGGCGATGCGCAGCCTGACCTGGTTGACCACCTGACCGTCGGCGTCGATGGTGAACGGCTCGCCGGCCCCGCGGAGGAGCGTGACGTCGGCCGGAGCCTTCGTGCCAAGCATGAAGACGAAGCTTCCCAGGAAGGCGACCAACGCCACCGGATACAGCACGGTGCGCGGCCGCAGGAAGTGCCTCGCGACGCCGGCCAGCATGTCACGCGACGTGTACCGGATGAGCCCGCGCGGCTTTCCGACCTTGTCCATGACGGCGTCGCAGGCATCGATGCACTGCGTGCAGTGAATGCATTCCATCTGCAGGCCATCACGGATGTCGATGCCGGTGGGACAGGTCTGCACGCACATACCGCAGTCGATGCAGTCGCCCGCCGTCAGCTCGCGCCGCTTCGTCCCTTTCTGGCGCGGCTCGCCGCGGCCCGGATCGTACGCCACGATCAGCGAGTTCCGGTCGAGCAGCACCGACTGCCAGCGGCCGTACGGACACGCGATCGTACAGGTCTGCTCCCGGAAGTATGCGAAGTCCGCAAAGACGAGCGTCGTCGTGAATGCCATCACCGCGAACGCACTCGGATGTTCGGCCGGTGACAACCGTACCCACTGGATGATCTGGTCCACGCCCACGAAGTAGGCGAGGAACGTGTGCCCGAGGAGGAGCGCGATCAGGAGGTACACGGCGAACTTCGCCAGCCGCCGCGGATGAAACCGGTTTCCGCTCCGGTCGATCCCGGCCGATCCATGCGCGCCGCCCTCGAACAGCCGCTCGATCGGGCGGAACAGGAACTCCATCCAGACGGTCTGCGGGCACGCCCAGCCGCACCAGACCCGCCCGAACAGCGCCGTCAGCAGGAAGACGGTGACGATGATCGTGCCGAGGAACAGCATGAACAGCAGCGTGTCCGTCGGCAGGAACGTGTAGCCGAAGAAGGTGAACTCGCGCCGCGGCGCGTCGAGCAGGATCAGCGGCTTGCCATTCATGCTGAGGTGCGGGATGGCGAGGTAGACCGCCATCAGCACGTACGCGATCACGCGCCGGCGATTCAGCCAGCGTCCCGCTGAAGGACGTGGGCGCACCGTCCGGCGGCTCCCGTCCTCGTTCATGGTTGGCAGGACGCGCCCGATGGCGCGCGGTGCGGCAGTGGTCACGGCGACGTCCTGACCCCCTCGGGTGCCTTCGGGTTGGGCGGATTGGTGCCGACCAGCGACTTCACGTACGCCGTGACGGCGTTCACCTGGTCCGGCTTGAGCACCTTGCCCCATTCGGGCATGCCCTTGGCGAGCACGCCGTCATTGATGGTCGCGCGAATCTCGACCAGCCCGCCGCCATGGATCCACGAGTCGTCGGTGAGGTTGGGGCCGATCTGGCCACCGCCGTCGGCCCGGTGGCACGCCGCGCAGTACGTCGTGAACGTCTGCCTGCCGTCTGACAGCGCGGCGGAGTCGGTCGCCAGCGCGGCCAGCACGTCGGCGCCCGGACCGCCCACCGGTTCCATCTGCGCGCGGAGTGCGCGCGCCTTCGCCATGTCGGCGTTGTACTGGGCGATGCGGCCCTCGCCATTCCCGATCCCCGGCACGTTGAGCACGTACAGGATCGAGAAGACGATGGTGGCCCAGAAGGTGATCACCCACCAGCGCGGCATCGGGTTGTCGTACTCCTGGATGCCGTCGTAGCTGTGATCGAGCAGCCGGTCCTTATCCCTGTCGGCCATGGTGCCTACTCGGAGGGTTTGCGTGGTGGGTGATCGTCCTCGAGCGGCAGCCTGGCCTGTCGTTCGAGTGCGTCGCGCCGCGACGGGCGGAAGACGCGCCACATGATCATCACGAAGGCGAAGACGAAGAGGAGCAGCGCGAACTCCGCATAACGCGAAAGCCCGGCGCCGGACATGAGTTCGGTGAGGCTCATCGGGAGCCTCCTCCGCCAGGGCTCGGGGGAGTGACCGGGCGCGGCGCCGAATCGGGCGTGGACCGCGTCAGGTCGACGGCGGGGCCGCGGGTGTCGCGCCCGAGCCGCTGCAGGTACGCGATCATGGCGATGATTTCCTTCGTGTCGAGTCCTGCCTCGCCACCGGCGGCGGCGATCGATGCGGCGATCCCCTTCGCCTGCTCGCGGGCCATGGCGGGCGCGCGGTTGACGGCCTCGCCATAGGGCACGCCGAGCATGACCATGGCGTCGACGCGCGACTGGATGCGGTCGAAGTTCACCTCCGCCGTCAGGAGGTGTGGATAGGCCGGCATGATGGACTTCGGCGAAATGGCGCGCGGGTTCTCGAAGTGCCGGACGTGCCACAGGTCCGACATCTTCCCGCCCTCACGGGCCAGGTCCGGTCCGATGCGGCGCGAACCCCAGAGGAAGGGATGCTCGTAGACCGATTCACCCGGCTTCGAGTAGTCGCCATACCGTTCGGTTTCGTAGCGGAAAGGACGGACCATCTGCGAGTGACAGTTGAAGCACCCCTCGCGGATGTAGAGGTCGCGCCCCGCCAGCTCGAGCGGCGTCAGCGGCGTCACCGACGCGATCGTGGGGACATTCGACTTGATGAGGAACGTCGGGATGATCTCGAAGAGCGAGGCGATCACCACCGCCAGCGTCGTCAGGACCGTGAAGGTGATGGGGAGCCCTTCCCAGCGGCGGTGCCAGCCTAACGACACGAAGCGGGCCCACGCGCCGGCCGGCTCCGGCGCCGCTGCCCGTTCCGGCGGGGCCGGTGTCGTGACCAGCGGAGCGAGGGGCGGCGCCTGGACGACCGGCACCTCGTACGCCGCCGGCCGGGCGCGCCAGGTCCGGAAGATGTTGTACGCGAACATCGCGGCGCCGACGATGTAGAGCGATCCACCGACGACCCGGACCCAGTACATCGGCACCAGCCGGGCGACGGTCTCCACGAAGTCCGGATACGCCAGGCGGCCCGTTTCGTCGAAGGCCCGCCACATGAGGCCCTGCGTGACGCCGGCGCTGTAGATCGCGACGACGTAGAGGATGATGCCGAACGACGCCACCCAGAAGTGCGCGTTGGCCAGCTTGCGCGAGAAGAGCGGCGCCTGGAAGAGCCGGGGCGCCAGCCAGTAGATCATGCCGAACGTGAGGAAGCCGTTCCAGCTCAGCGCGCCCGTGTGGACGTGCGCCACGATCCAGTCGGTGTAGTGGGCCAGCGCGTTCACGCTCTTCACCGACAGCATCGGTCCCTCGAACGTCGCCATGCCGTACCCGGTGATGGCGACCACCATGAACTTGAGCACCGGGTCGTCGATCACCTTGTGCCAGGCGCCGCGCAGCGTGAGCAGGCCGTTGATCATGCCGCCCCACGACGGCGCCCAGAGCATGACCGAGAACAGCATGCCTAACGTGGATGCCCACTCCGGCAGCGCGGTGTAGTGCAGGTGGTGCGGCCCCGCCCAGATGTACATGAACACCAGGGTCCAGAAGTGCACGATCGACAGGCGGTAGCTGAACACCGGCCCTTCGGCGGCCTTGGGCATGAAGTAGTACATCAGCCCCAGGAACGGCGTGGTGAGGAAGAAGGCCACCGCGTTGTGCCCGTACCACCACTGCATGAAGGCGTCCTGCACGCCGGCGTAGATCGAGTAGCTCTTCAGCGGACCGGCGGGGATGGACAGGTTGTTGAAGATGTGCAGGATCGCGACGGTGACGATGCTGGCCAGGTAGAACCAGATCGCGACATAGATGTGCCGCTCCCGGCGCCTGACGAGCGTGCCGATCACGTTCACGGCGAAGATCACCCAGACGACCGCGATCGCGATGTCGATCGGCCACTCGAGCTCCGCGTACTCCTTGGCCTGCGTGAACCCGAACGGCAGCGTAAGGGCCGCCGCGACGATGATGGCCTGCCAGCCCCAGAAGTGCGCCGAGCTCAGGGTGTCCGAGAACATCCGGGCCTTGAGCAACCGCTGGGTGGAGTAGTAGACGCCGGTGAAGATGGCGTTACCGGCGAAGGCGAAGATGACGGCGTTGGTGTGGAGGGGACGCAGCCGGCCGAAGGAGAACCAGGGCGCCAGGTTGAACTGGGGGAACGCCATCTGGATCGCGACGATGAGTCCCATCAGGAACCCGACCAGCCCCCAGATGATGGTCGCCCAGAGGAACTTCCGGACGATGCGGTCGTCGTAACTGAACGAATCGAGCCGGGATGCCGGTGCGGTGGCCACGGCACTCGCCGCGTATGTCATGTTGTCTTGCGACAGGTTGGGCGTTGATCACACGGCGCTCTACCGCGTGTCACGCGCAGCCGCAAACCGCCCGTTCAGGAGCAGCTGTCCGTCGCGCGCACCCTAGACTCGCCCGGTGACGTGTCCGGCTGAGTCGGGCGCGCTCCGATTTCCGGACAGGGAAACCCTTACACCGATGGCCACTCGGGTCGACCGGTCCCGCGGCGCTAACCGGTAATGCGGCCTTTCAGGGTCCCGGGCCCGTGAGGCCCGGGCTCGGCGATGAGCGCGCGGGCCGCATCCACCTGGCCCCAGACATTCCAGAGGAGGACGCCGCGCACCCGGCCATCCGACAGATAGTAGACCACGCCCTTCCGGTATGGCTCGGCCCAGTCGGCGAACGGCTCGAGACGCGAGTCGAGCAATCCGACCGCCTCGTAACCGAGGTCGAAGAGATCGGAGTAGAAGAAGGGAAGGTGATCGTACGGGGCATCGTCCCCCGCCATCGACCGCCCCGCCGCATGGCCCATGGTCAGCGCATTGTCCTCGTGTTCCACCCGCAGCCGCCTGCCTAACGCCTTGTACTCGAAGCGGGCCACGTCTCCGGCGGCGAAGACGCCGTTCGCGCTGGTTCTCAGCCGCTCATCCACGTCGATGCCGTCGGTCGTGGTCAGTCCCAGTGAGGTCCCCAGCGCGGTGTTCGGCACGATGCCGAGTCCCGCCACCACGCAGTCCACGGTAACCGATTCGCCGGCGGCAAGTCCGACCCGGAAGCCGTTTCCCGACACATCGATGG
>DAIUET010000217.1:0-5604 GCA_036845045.1 Gemmatimonadaceae bacterium
AAGTGAGGTCAGAAGGAAGAGGTCAGAGGTCAGAGGTCAGAGGCAAGAGGCTAAAGGGCAACCTTCTGACGCATGACGCGGGTCGAATAGATCCATCCGCGGATGCATCATGCGAATCAGAGGCCTCTCCCTGGCAGTTCTGGTGCCTGCAGTTCAGGCAGGCAGCCCGTCGCACATCGACCTGACGGGCAAGCCGGACAGGACCATCGAGGAGCCGTTCACGATGGTCACCGGGGTGCGCGAACTGCCCGGCAATCGCGCCATCGTCACCGACCAGTTCGAGCGCGCGGTATACATGGTGGATTTCTCCACCGGAACGCGCCGGCAGGTTGGCCGACAGGGTGATGGGCCGGCCGAGTACCGGTTCCCGATGGAGCCAATGCCTGCCAGTGGCGGCAGGACGTGGATACTCGACGCGATGCTCAGGCGCATCCACGTCATCGAAGCCGATGGGGCGTTTGGCCCCTCGCTGACGCCGCCATACGCAGCGACGCCGGGCGGCCTGCTCGCTGCTCGGGGCGTGGACGCATCGGGAAGGATCTACTTCGAAGGCAACAGCTTCAACAGCGAGACCGGCCGCTTCAGCGACTCGGTCGCGGTGATCCGCTGGAATCCCGCCACCAACGTCACCGAAACACTGGGCAAGGTCTGGAGCGGCGGACGCGTGATGGTCGACCGGAATGGATCGCGCGCCAGCGTCGCACGCGTGGCGACGCCATTTCCCCACGTCGATGCCTGGACGCCACTGCCGGATGGCCGGGTCGCAGTCGTCAGGCAGAATCCGCATCAGATCGTCGTGCTCGAGATGGGCAACGTGATGCGTCCGGGACCGGTGATTCCCCACACGCCTGTTCCCGTCACGACAGCGGAAAAGGCTGCCTATCGTGAGCAGCGGTCCTCGGCGCGCATGGTTGCCGCCGGCGGCAGCCAGACGGGCCGGGCACCTCCAGTCAGTGACGCGGAGTTCCCCGAATTCATGCCCCCGTTCGTTGCGACGTCCGTAACCCGTGCCGGCGGAACCCTCTGGATCGGGGAAAGCTTTCGCGTTTCCGATCAGACGCGCCGCTACCGGCTCCACGACCCGCAGGGGCGGCAGGTCGGACGCGCGACCTTGCCGCGTAACTCGCGCGTGGCGGGGATCAGCGACGACTTCATCTATGTGGCGCGCACCGACCCCAGCGACGACCTGGTGTACCTCGAGCGTCATCGTCGACGCTGACTCCGCCTCGGTGAACCGGTAACGCGCTACGCGAGGCGAGCCTAACGCGCGTCACGGTCGTGTCCGGTGATCGGGCGAATGTGACGGACTTTCGCGGAACGAGGTGCGAGCCGCCAGTGTTCAACCGGTAGCCCCCGCAGCTGATCGAGGGCCGGGAGTTCCGTATCCAGGTTGAGGAGACAGCTCGGCTGGCGACCGCGCGGCTGGGAGGCGGAGGGCGCCGACCGTCCTTCTGGACCTGTTGCGCCCGATCGTCACGAGCTGAACTGTGCCGTCGTAGTCTCAACGCATGCCTAACGTGAGGAGCACGATATGACAACGCATGCCGCGGACGCGGTGCGCCGGTCGGAATCAATCTGGACCGCGTCGGCCGACCTGCCGGTCTTCCCGCCGCTTTCCGCGGACCTCAGGGTGGACGTGTGCATCGTCGGTGGCGGGATCGCCGGGCTCAATATCGCCTACCTCCTCACGCGCGCGGGCAAGTCGGTCGTCGTACTCGAGGACGGGATATTGGCGAGCGGAATGACGTCGATGACGACCGCTCACCTCACCTGCGTCCTCGACGAGCGGTACCACGACCTGGAGCGGATGCACGGCGAAGAGGGGGCACGCCTCGCCGCGGAAAGCCATACCACGGCGATCAACCGCATCGAGACCATCGTCGCCAGCGAAGGGATCGACTGCGACTTCGAGCGGCTGAACGGATACCTCTTTCTCGCGCCGGACGAGGATGATGACGTGCTGGTCCGGGAGCTGGCGGCCGCCCAGCGGGCGGGGATCGACGCCGCCATCGTCAGTCGCGCGCCGCTGCCGTCGCTCGAAACCGGGCGTTGCCTGCTCTTTCCCAACCAGGCCCAGTTCCACCCGTTGCGATACCTGTCCGGGCTCTCCCGCGCCGTCGCCCGCGACGGCGGCCGCATCTTCACCATGACACATGCCGAGGCGATCGAGGGTGGCCGACCGGCGCAGGTCACCGCCGGCGGTCACGTCATCACCGCCGACTCGATCGTGGTGGCTACACACTCGCCGGTGAATGACCTCGTTGCCATTCACACCAAGCAGACGGCGTACATGACGTACGTGATCGGGGCGCGGGTGCCGCGGGGCGCGGTCATGCGCGCGCTCTACTGGGATACCGGATTCCCGTACCACTACGCGCGGGTGCAGACCGATCCGGCGCAGGGCGATGACAGCGAGATCCTCATCGTTGGGGGGGAGGATCACCGCACCGGCCAGTCGGATGACACGACGGTGCATCACGAGCGACTCGAGCACTGGGCGCGGTCGCGATTTCCCTTCATTCAGGAGATCGCCTACACCTGGTCGGGCCAGGTCATGCAGAGCGTCGATGGCCTCGCCTTCATCGGGCGGAATCCACTCGACAAGGAAAACGTCTATGTGGTGACGGGGGACTCGGGCACGGGGATGACCTACGCGACCATCGCGGCGATCCTCATCACCGACCTGATCGAAGGTCGTTCGAACCCGTGGGAGACGCTGTACGACCCGTCGCGGAAGTCGCTGCGGGCAGCACCCACGTATGCCAAGGAAGCGGTGCGCATGGCGGCGCAGTACGCCGACTGGGTCGCGCCCGGTGACGTGAAGTCGGCCGACGACGTGGCGCCCGACAGCGGCGCGGTACTGAAGGAGGGGCTCTCTCCCGTGGCGGTCTACCGCGAGCCCGACGGCACGCTCCACAAGCTCTCGGCGGTCTGCGTCCACCTGGGGTGCATCGTGCGCTGGAACGCGACCGAACGCACCTGGGATTGCCCCTGCCACGGCTCGCGGTACGACCGCTTCGGCACCGTGATCAACGGGCCGGCGAACAGCAATCTTCCGCATCGTTAGGGCAGTCCATGGCACCAGCACCTGTGCGGTTCGCCGTCGTCGGGCTTGGCGACATTGCCCAGCGCGCCGTCCTCCCGGCTTTCGCCCATGCCCGACGCAGGGCCACGCTGGCGGCCCTCGTTTCCGGCGAGCCGAAGAAGCGGCGGGTCCTCGGTGCCCGCTTCAAGGGCGTCATCGCCTGCGGGTACGACGACTATGACGAACTGCTCGCCAGTGGCGCGGTGGACGCGGTCTACATCGCGCTTCCGAACGAGATGCACGCCGACTTCGCGCTCCGCGCGATGCGCGCGGGCATTCACGTGCTGTGCGAGAAGCCGATGGCGACCACCGTGGCGGACGCGCGCGCGATGCGGGTCGCCGCGCAACGGTCGGGCGTGCAATTCATGGTGGCCTACCGGCTGCACTTCGATCCCGCGACGCTGAAGGCCATCGACCAGGCGCGCGATCGCCGGGCCGGCGAGCTGCGGATCTTCGCGTCGGTCTTTTCCTCGCCGGTGGAGCGCGGGGACATCCGCCTCACGCGGGAGGGACGCGGCGGACTGTTCGACCTGGGCATTTACTGCGTGAACGCCGCGCGCATGGTCTTCCGGACTGAACCCACGGAGGTCATGGCGATGCACGCCGGGCCCGGCACGGGGCGTTTCCGCGAGGTGCCGGAAATGACGGCGGCACTCCTGCGGTATCCCGGGGAGCGGATCGCCATGTTCACCTGCAGCCTCAACGCATACCGCGGAAGTTCCTGGACCGCGGTGGCGATGAAGCGGCTCGTCCGCATGGAGCCGGCGTACTCGTATCACGAAAAACTCGTGGTGCAGGTGAAAACGGACACCGCGACGCGCACGCGTCGGTTCGGGCTGCACGACCAGTTTGCCGCGGAGTTCGATCACTTCGTGGCACGCATCCGCTCGGGGCGAAAGGCCGAACCGTCGGCGCGTGAAGGCGAGGCGGACGTCCGGATACTCGACGCGATCGATCGCTCGGCGCGAACGGGACGACGGGTAAAGCTGCGCGCCGTTCCGCGCGACGAACTGCCCACGCGACGCGAGGCGAGGTCACATCCCCCGGTGGGAGCGGCGCGCATTGTGAAATGAGGAAAGGCGGGCGCCGATGAAGGCGCCCGCCTTTATACCAGCACATTGCGTGCGGCGGTGACGCGCCAGACCCACCACCCCCCACCCGTGTCGCCACTTTTCCGGATGGCAACTCCCTGGTTGTCGCGCCGTTGCCGGACCCAATGGTATCCCAGAGCTTCCGGAAACGAGAGACAACTTGGTGGTGCCGGTCGCCGCTGAACATTCACCCTGCGAGCGATTCTCAGCGATACCATTGCCCCGCGCGCGAATGGGCCGCCGGGAGCGTCCAGGCATACTCGTGAGGCAGGCTCGCACTTCCCTCCTGGGGAGAATTGCTCCCGGGGAGCGATCCTGTACGCTGCGATATCACTCACCGGGGAGTTCTCATGCCAGCGAAACGACGGACGGGCACGCGGAAAAAGTCCGGGACGCGGCGCAAGAAGTCAGGAACGCGCAAGTACGGCAACGCGGCCTCGAAGCGGGTGGAGAGCGCCATGCACCGGCGCAAGCGCGGCACGCTGAGGAGCGGAAGCGGAGCCAAGGTAAAGTCGCGGAAGCAGGCCATAGCCATCGGCCTGTCCGAGGCGAGATCCAAGGGCGCCAAGGTCCCGCGGAAGAGGAAGTCGACCCGGGGTCGTTCGCGTTAGGCGATCATGGCGGACTGGGCCGGCGCCACGGCCGTGTCCGTCTGGGGTATTCCCCGGGGGTCGGGCGAAAGCACCCCCGCCGGACAATGGAAGCGAGCGCCCCGTCTTCCTAGAATGTCTCGCAGCAGGCGGTAGTGAGCGCCTGCCAACCTGATGCGAAGGAGAGACAGATGCTCTCGACTATCGCCCTGATCCTGATCGTACTGTGGCTACTTGGTATGGTCTCGTCGTACACGATGGGCGGCTTTATTCACATCCTGCTGGTCGTCGCCATCGTGGTGTTCCTCGTGCGAGTCATCCAAGGCCGTCGCCCTGTTGTCTAGGGCCGGGCCGCGTCGAACGGTGACCCCGTTCGCGCGGCCTGAGTCACGGCTGCGACCGAGGGGGGCGTGTACGTAGAGACACGCTCCAGCATGACCTGGAGGTAGTCCAGGTCGACCGGCTTCAGCGCAACGTGGTCAAAACCCGCGTCGCGGCAGAGGTCTCGATCCTCGTCACGCCCCCACCCGGTCAGTGCAATGAGCACCAGCGAGTGCCCCCACGAGCGCCGGCGGATCTGCGCCGCAACCTCGAATCCGCTCATCCCCGGCATGCCCACGTCGATCAATGCGACGTCAGGCTGCTTCTCCTCAACGAGCCGGACACCATCCGCGCCGCTCATTGCTCCGTAGGCTTCATGCCCGAGCAGCTCGAGCACGCTGAGGAGACTTTCGACCAGGTCGATGTTGTCGTCGACGACTACGATGCGCAGGGCCATCAAAGGGGAGTTCAGGACTCTGGCAAGATACTGGAATCCGAAGACTGAAGCGACTGCCCC
>DAIUET010000218.1:0-5600 GCA_036845045.1 Gemmatimonadaceae bacterium
AGCGACAAGCGACAAGCGACAAGCGACAAGCGACAAGCGACAAGCGACAAGCGACTCGACCTTACACCCCCCGGAAACCCATGCAACTCGTCAGGCTCGTCATACTTCTCGTCGCTCTTCCGTCCACGGTTGCCGGCGCGCAGGCGAGCCCCCTGACTCGCGCCAACTGGCTGGCAGGGTGCTGGGAACTCAGGACAGCAAGCCGCGTCACGCTCGAGATGTGGATGCCAGCGATGGGCGACGTCATGCTCGGCGCCAGCCGAACGACGGTCGGAGGCACGACCCGTGAGTTCGAGCACGTCCGCCTTCACGCCGAGGGGGAGCGGATTGTCTACACCGCACTCCCTTCCGGCCAGCGCGAGGCGTCGTTCCCGTCGATCCTGGTGACGGATACGATGCTGGTTTTCGAGAACACCGCCCACGACTTCCCGCAGCGCATCAGTTATCGGAAGCGCGGGGCCGATTCGATCGTAGCGCAGATCGAGGGACCCGGTCCCTCGGGCCCGCGTCGTATTGCGTTTCCGATGAAGCGAGCGAGCTGCACCACGGCGACCCCTCCCTCCGCGCCGTAGTCTTGCCTCGGGTCAACCCGGCGGCCGTGGAGTTGGTTATTCTCCACCGAGATCTCCAGTCCCGTTCACTCCGGAAATGCCTCGTTCCCTGAACGTTCACGACTCCATACTCGGTGCCATCGGGTGGACGCCGATGATCCGCCTGCACCGCGTCGTCCGTGACATCCCGGCCACCGTCTATGCGAAGGTGGAGACGTTCAATCCCGGCCACAGCATCAAGGACCGGATGGCCGTGAAGATGATCGAGGACGCCGAGCGCCAGGGGCTGCTCAAGCCCGGCGGCACCATCATCGAAGGGACCAGCGGCAACACCGGCATGGGACTCGCGATTGCGGCGATCGTGAAGGGGTACAAGTGCATCTTCACGACCACTGACAAGCAGTCACGGGAAAAAGTGGACGCGCTGCGCGCCTTCGGCGCTGAAGTCATCGTCTGTCCCACCGATGTGGACCCTGAAGATCCGCGATCGTATTACTCGGTCTCGTCGCGCCTGGTGCAGGAGACGCCCGACGCGTGGAAGGCGAACCAGTACGACAACCCGAGTAACGCCGAGGCGCATTACGAGACCACGGGCCCGGAAATCTGGGAACAGACCGAGGGGAAGATCGACCACCTCGTGGTGGGGGTCGGCACGGGGGGTACCGTGTGTGGCGCCGGCCGGTACCTCAAGGAGAAGAATCCGCGGCTCAAGGTGTGGGGGATCGACACCTACGGCTCGGTCTTCAAGAAGTACAAGGAGACGGGCATCCTCGACAAGCACGAGATCTACCCGTACGTGACCGAGGGCATCGGGGAGGACTTCCTTCCGCAGAACGTCGACTTCAGCGTCGTCGACCACTTCGAGAAGGTGACGGACCGCGATGCCGCCATCTACACGCGCGAAATCGTCAGGCAGGAGGGGATCTGGGTCGGCAACTCCGCCGGATCGGCCATCGCCGGACTGCTGCAGTTGAAGGACCGGTTCCGGGAGGGCGAGACCGTGGTCGTCATCTTCCACGACCACGGGACGCGATACCTGGGAAAGATGTTCAGCCCGGAGTGGATGCGCCGGATGGGTTACGAGAATGTCCCTGGACCAACGGCGCGGGAGCTGGTGCAGAACAAGACGGTGGCCGACATCGTCGGCGTCGAGGTGGCAGCCACGGTCGCGCAGGCCGTGGCGCGGATGACCGAGAACGATTTCTCGCAGATCCCCGTGACGCAGGAGAAGCGCATTGTCGGATCGTTGAGCGCGTCACACGCCTATGCCTGCATCGTGAAGGATCCTTCGATCACCTCGGAACCCGTGAAGTCGATCATGCAACAGGCGTTTCCGTACGTCGACATCGACACGCCGGTGCAGCTGCTGGCACCGATGATCACGCCGGAAAACCCGGCAGTGCTGGTGCGCGACTTCCCCGCGGACAAGACGTATGTCATTACCGGCTATGACGTCCTGCATGCGCTCTGATGAACGACGAATACGAGGAAGCCGCCGAGTTCTACGACTATGTCGTGGCGTACGCGACGCGCGGCGATGTCGAGTTCTACGTTGACGAAGCGCTGACCGCGGGTGGACCGGTGCTCGAACTGGGTTGCGGCACGGGGCGGGTGCTGATCCCCGTGGCGCGCGCCGGTGTGACGATCGACGGCCTGGACGGATCGAGCGCAATGCTGGACCGGTGTCGGGCCAAGCTCGAGGCCGAATCGGATGAAGTGAAGTCGCGCGTCACGTTGCACCGCGGGGACATGCGCACCTTCGACCTCGGCAAGCGCTTCGCGCTCGTCACCATTCCCTTCCGTCCGTTCCAGCACCTGCTCACGGTGGATGAGCAGCTTGCCTGTCTGCGGACGATTCATGCGCACCTGCAGGACGGGGGAAGGCTGATCCTCGACCTCTTCAACCCGTCGCTGGACGCGCTGGTGAACCGACCGTTAGGCGTGGAAATGCCCGAGGGGCCGCCGTTCGAGATGCCCGATGGGCGGCAGGTGTCGCGCAGCTTCAAGGTCGTCGACCCCGATCGCTTTGCGCAGGTGAACCGTATCGAGCTGATCTACGACGTCACGCACACGAATGGACGCACCGAGCGACACGTGCATGCGTTTCACATGCGCTACCTGTTCCGGTTCGAAGTGGAACACCTGCTGGCTCGCGCCGGCTTCATGGTCGAACAGCTGTTCGCGGGCTACGATCGCAGTGAATACGGATCGACGTATCCCGGCGAATTGATCTTCATCGCGCGGAAGGCTGCATGAACGGGGAGACACGGAGCCGTCTGACGCGCTAGTCAACGACATCGGTGTCAGCCTGTCCCGTCACCCGGCGGCTGATGTGTGACCATGACATGCCCACGGCGAGCACCAGGCCTACGCCGATCAGCACCACCCTCGCGATGCCGCGGCCGCTGTTCGCCGTCACGAGACCACTGCTGATCAGAAGCCAAATGACGCCGCCACATATCGCGGCCACCAGCAGAGCGCCCATCAGCCCGATCGAGCGCCGGGTGGCCTGCAGGAACACGACCCACGCGGCGATCAGGAGTGTGCCGACCAGGAACTTGAGCGCAGAGAAGTTGCCGACTCCGCGAAGGAAGGGATCAATGGTCCAGTGGTAGTAGGACCAGCCCTCCGCGTTCCACGTCAGAAAGACCAGAACGAGCGCGGCAAGCAGGCGGACCAGGATGCCGCCCCAGGTGATCGAGTCGTTAGCCATGAAGGATTGGGAATCGAGAATCAGACGAGACCCAGTGCTCGCGCAACAACGCCCAGCAAGGCGCCACCCGCAAGTACCCACAACATTCCCACGCGGAACCGGAACAGCGCCACAGATGCAAGCACCGCAATGGCCGCGACGACGGGCGAAAACGTTGCCGGATCCGGAACTGGAATCGTAACCGGACCGAACGAGCGGTCACTGACCCGGCTGAAGAGCGTGTGAATTGCGAACCAGATTCCAAGGTTGAGCACGACGCCCACCACGGCAGCCGTAACGCCCGCCAGTGCCGCTGATAGTCGTTGATTGGCGGTCAGCCGCTCGACCCACGGCGCTCCAACCAGAATGAACAGGAAGGACGGCGCGAACGTGACCCAGACCGTGACGACTGAGCCGAGCAGCCCCGCAATCAGCGGATCCATCGCGCCCGCGTTCCGGAACGCGCCAAGGAAGGCGACGAACTGAACGACCATGATGAGCGGACCCGGCGTCGTCTCCGCGAGGCCAAGGCCATCGAGCATCTCCCCCGGTGTCAGCCAGCCGAAGACTTCAACGGCACGCTGGGCGACGTAAGCGAGGACGGCATACGCTCCGCCAAACGTGACCACCGCCACGCGGCTGAAGAACGCTGCCTGACGAGAGAGGACGTGATCGGGACCGAGCGCGATGCGCAGGGCGATCACCGGCACGAGCCAGATCAGGAGCCAGATCGCCGTGGTGCGAAGCGTGTGTGTCACATGCCGGCGAGTCACCCGCGACCTGGGCGGCGGAGTAACGCCCGACTCACGATACGCCAGGAGTCCGACCAGCCCGGCGCCGGCGACGATCACTGGAAACGGGACCCCGAACGCAAAAATGGCCACGAAGGCCGCCGCGGTGATCGCGGTGCCGAGCGGTCCGCCCGCGGCGCGACGCTGGAGCCTGAACACCGCCTCCAGGACCACAGGAAGCACAGCCGGCTTCAGTCCCAGGAACAGTGCGGCGACCAGGGCCACGTCAGCCGCGGAGATGTACAGGATGCTGAGTAACAGGATGGCCAGGAAGCCCGGAAGGATGAACAGCAGGCCCGCCGCCAGTCCTCCACGGAGACCGTGCAGCTTCCAGCCCACATAGGTGGCCAGCTGCTGTGCCTCGGGTCCGGGCAGCAGCATGCAGACACTGAGCGCCCGCACGAAAGCCGATTCATCGATCCAGCGCTTTTCATCGACCGCCACACGATGGATGACGGCGATCTGTGCGGCCGGTCCGCCAAAACTGGATGCAGCGACGCGCAGCCATGCCTTGATGGCGTCGCGAAACGGGATGGCCTCCCTCGGATCGGGCGAAGGCCCGGTATCATTCGGGTCCGGTCGAACCACGCGCGGAGTCTACTTGCGAATGACTGACAGCGGCACTCTCATCCTCACCCGTAGCGATGTCCGTGATACGCTCGATATGGCCGAATGCATCGAGGTCGTCGAGCGGGCCTTTGAACTCCATGGCAGCGGCCAGGCGCCCCCTCCTGCCGTAGCGTCGCTGCGCGTCCCTTACGGCGGTTTTCACGTGAAGGCCGGCGTGCTGCCAGCCGGCAATCGTTCGTATTTCGTGGCCAAGACGAACGGCAACTTCCCCGGTAATCCTGAGCGGAACGGCCTGCCCACGGTCCAGGGGACGCTGGTCGTGTGTGACGCGGATCAGGGGACGCCACTGGCAGTGATGGACGCGGGGGAAATCACCGCCATCCGCACGGCAGCAGCGACTGCCATCGCCGCCCGCTACCTGGCGCGCGCCGACGCGTCGACCCTCGGCATCATCGGCTGCGGCCTCCAGGGTCACATGCACATCCCCGCGCTGTCACTCGTCCGGCCGGTAGCGCGACTTGTTCTCCATGACGTCAACACCGATGCCGCCCGGCAGCTGGCGGACACTGTCGCGCGTGATACGAGCCTTCCCGTCTCGATTGCGTCGTCGCCGCGCGAGGCCGCGGCGGGTGCGGACATCTGCGTGACCTGTACGACGTCGACGAGTTTCCTGCTCGGCGCGGACGACGTCGCGCCGGGAACGTTCGTGGCGGGCGTGGGGGTCGACTGGGAGCAGAAGCGGGAGTTGTCGCCCGAACTGCTGAAGCGCGCCACGGTGGTGGTCGACGTGCTCTCGCAATGCGCGGCGTTCGGTGACCTTCATCATGCCATCGAAGCCGGCGTACTGACACGGGACTCCGTTCACGCTGAGTTAGGCGAAATCGTCGCAGGCCGGAAGCCGGGGCGCACGTCGGCGTCAGACCTGTTCGTGTTCGACTCTACGGGAATGGCCCTGCAGGACGTAGCAGCGGCGACACTCGTCTATGAGCGCGCCGT